>JAUSFM010000004.1 GCA_030651375.1 Candidatus Woesearchaeota archaeon
CTTGCGCGCCTTGGCCAGCAGTTTTTTGAGCATGGTGGTGCGCGCTGCTGCAGATTCTGCTGCAAGCGTTTTTTCCGCTTCTGAAAACGCGTGTTCAACCAAAGCTTTTTTCTTGTCAAGCATTCGCTTTTTGACGTCGAAATCTGCCTGCGCGAGTTCGCGCCGCTCAAGCTGCTGCACAATCCGCTGGCTGTCTTCAGCCCGTTTCACGCGGTACGCTTCAACGGTTTTCTCCGCCTCTTTTTTCAGCTGTGTAGCTTCAGCGTTTCCTTCGTCTATGGTGCGCTGTGCTTCGCGGCCTGCTGCGTCGAGGATTTCCTGCTTTACTTCTTCAAGTCCCATAGTTCACCTTATCCAGCCATGCCGATAATAAGGATAGCGACGACAAGCCCGAAAATGACAATTGTTTCGGGAATAACCGTCAGGATAAGTCCTTTACCAAACAGCTGTTCCTTTTCTGCCATCGCGCCAATGGCTGCTGCGCCGATAGTCTTTTCTGCCCATGCAGTTGCAATTGCACTTAATCCAATTGCGAGCCCTGCGCCGAGGGCGATCATTCCGGTTTCACTTCCTGCTACCATAGTTCATTCCTCCATTCATGTTTTTTAATTGTTTTTAAGTTTTATGTTGTTATGTGCGTAAGCGTCATTCGTCGTGTGCAAACTTTTTGCGCCGCAGCGCAAAAAGGTTGTTTAGTTTATGCTTCCTCTTCCCGCGCTCCAAACGGCAGGTATGAAACGCCGCCGCCTTGGTAGAACTTCGAGAAAAATTCCACATAATGCAGCCGAAGTGCGTGCAGGAATGGCCCCAGCACGCCCAGTGCGATGTTAATCACATGGCCAATAATAAGGATGAGTATCGCAAGTACCGTGAAAATTCCACCTTTCTCAAAAAAAGGGATTGCGAGATTTTCGTTCACAACGACTGCCAAGCCGACGGATGCAAGCCCCACAGCCCCGAGCCGCATGTACGAAAGGATGTTGCTGAAAATGGCAGGAATTTCAACCAGCCCTTTGGCGCCTTCGCCGAGGTAAATCATCACTATCCCCATGCCCAGCAGGGCGAATCCTGCAAAGGGGCTTAGTGCAATGGTGCCGCCGTAGCTCAATGCCAGCACCGCGACGCCTGCTTCCATCACCATCCAGCTGATTTTTTCAAGGAACGCGTGCATGAATCCATGCTCAAACAGGATATTGAAAAAGCCGATGAGGAGCGCGAGGTTGAGATGAATCAATCCAACAATGGCGCCGATAACCAGTACGGATAGCACTTTGAACTTGCCAATCTGCACATGCCCCTGCACTCTGCTGATAAGCCGCGGAAAATCAGCGACATTTTCAACGCCATGCGCCATTTTCACCGCATGGGTTGGCAGGCAGAGCCCTATGCTGCATAGTTTTTCTCCCGTTTCCACGCTGACGTGCTCAAATCCAAAATATTCACCAAACATAAACCCAAATCCAATCGTTATAATCGCGGAAAAAATCATGATGTTGAGCAGCGCGCGCGCACTTGGCATTTTTGCGCGCAGTGCGAGGAACAAGAGAAGCGTGACAATTCCATAGCCGACATCACCGAGCATAAACCCAAAAAATAACGGGAAGGTTATGAACATCATAATCGACGGGTCAATCTCGCGGTAATTTGGCAGTTCATAGAGCCGGAGAAAAAACTCATACGGCTTGACGAGAATATTATGCCGGAACTTGATAGGGATGTTGTCATGCTCTTCGAGCGGCTCATCGATGATGTGGATGCTGTTGTTTGTTGTTTTCTTCAGCTCATCAACGACCTGCACCAACTGTTCCGTGGGAATCCAGCCGCGAATGGTGAATGATTTTTTTGTTTCGCCGAAGTTGAGCGGGACTTCTGCTTTTTTTGTCTCTTCCGTTAGCATGCGCTCATTTTCGACGAGGAATCCCACCTGCTCGCGCTTTATTTTGTTGAGGTTGAGCTGCGCCGCATTGCGCTGGGTTGTTGCTTTGCTCAAGTGCGCGTGCAGTTCACTAAGCTGTTCCGTTATCTTTTTTCTGCTCTCAAACGCCGGCGCAAGGTCAATATCAATAAATCCAAACGGCGCCAGGGCATCGCGCAGCGCAGCAATTTTTTCTTTTTCTGCATACAGCGCAAGAAGGTGCTTGTGTTCTGTTTTTGACGTTATCAGTTCGTGTTTTGCCGTGACCGCGTGAATTGCGGCTTTGACCGGTGCGATGTCGGTTGTGCCATCGAGTTCGCCGATGAGCCGGCCGAGGTGCTTGGAGTCCTGCAGCAGCTCCTTGGAAATCTGCAGTTTTCTAAGCAGGTCGAGGATGCGGATTTTTTCCGTGAGCAGGGTTATCTGGGTGCCGGCTGTTTTGATGGAATCAGTCAGTGCAAGGGTATCGTCATAAATCTGGCGGCATTTTCTGCCGAGCTCGTACTGGTCTTTTTCTCCCTTTCCGGTGTACTGCATGCGTATGCTTTTTTCAATGTCCAGCAATGACAGCAATGCGCGGATTTTGACGAGAATTTCAGCCAGCTTTTCCGAACGCTCCAGCGGCTTGCCGATGTCAAGGTCGTCGGTTTTCTGGTGCGGCTCAATGTGATACATCCCCAGCTGGTATAATTTCTGGATGACGCGCTCCATGTACGTTTTGGGGCAGACAATAGATATCTTCGACATTGGTTCTGGCGTTATCATGGTCGTGGTTCTACGGATTCCTTGAATTTTTTCAGAATGAGCGCTTCGGCTTTTTTCAGTTGTCCTTCGGCACGGCGCTCGAGTGCGGCGATTGTTTGGGCTGCCGCGTCAAGAATCCGCTGTTTTTTTTCATCAATTTCTTTTTCACGCTGGTGGAGAAATGCGTCCTGCTCATCGTCTATTTTTTTTTGAGCGTCAGAAATAAGCTGCAGCGCATCATGGCGCGCTTTTTCAAGAATTTTCCCTTTATCTTTCTGCGCCTCTGCGATGATGTCATCAGCTTTCTTTTCTGCTTCAATTACTTTCTTGACTGCGGTAATCAATCTGATTCACCCTTGGTCGCATTTTTCTCTTATATGCTCTCGTTTTTTCCCATTGTTTATAAAGTTTTATGTTTTAAATTTAATTTTAAATTTAAACAGCTTTATAAACGATCACCGCCGCGAGCGGCACAACCTTAAACACCACAAACCGCATAAGCCACGCGGTTATTTCTTGGCGGTGTTTTTCATATCCTTCTTTTCCGAGCGTCGCCGCTTTATAAATGCTCATCAACCCGATGCTGAAACCGATAACCAGAAGAAGTGTTTCGAGTCGGGAGAATCGCATCAGTTCAGCGACGAGAAGGAAACTAAAAAATAGCAGCCACCCGACGATTTCAAGTGGGGTTATGCGTTGTCGGGAGAGCGGGGAGGGGAGCAGTGAGGAACGCATGGAGTCTGCACCAATCGGTATCTTTAAATACTTTTATGCACCTCGCCAACACCATGGACCTGACCAACCTGACCTACATCAAATACGTTCTCATATTTGTCATCGGCGTGATTGCCGGGCGGTTTTCCATGGCAATCCAGTACGCGTTCATGGAGAAAAAAGCGGATAAACAAAAAGAATCCACTCTCAAGAAAAACAAAAAAACTAATGCCGCTTAATCAAATTGCAGTTCTCATCCACTTCAACAAAATGATTTGCTTTGCCACGTATGAAATCAGCGCACTGGTTTTCGGGTTTGTCATCAATCGGCTGCCGCGGATAATGCGCACTGTCGCACACCCAGTCCTCGACAAACGGCGTGCCATCGCTCAAGCACGGCCCTGCACTTAGTTTTTCCCCTTGTTTTTTGGCAGCGTTGCACAACTCCATGCACTGCGCAATGACATGATTACTCACGTCCGGCGGCAGGGATGCTTGTGCCGTTATGTCGTTGGTGTTTGTTTTTTCTTCAACCGTGGGTGTTGTTGTACAACCCATGACCAGAACGACGAAGATACAAAAGAGGATCAGGAGTTTTTTCATATTCTCTTTGTATCCTATTTTCTATAAAAATTTTTTGAAAAAACTCAAAGAATAACTCTCTCAGTATATACTCCTGTTCCTGCATCGGCATGCATTGTTCGTACTTCAGTTCCCGGAGGCAGATACGGCGTTAAGACCGATCGTCCTTCTTCTTTTATCCCAGTTCTATCTCCGCGCCGTACGCACCATTGGCTCGTGTCTAAACTCATTTGAACATAAAATTGGTTCACAGCACTTTGGAGGATTGCAGCAGTCCCTTCCTGATCCTGTGCTTCAATGAGCACAGCGAATCCCGGAATGAACACACAGTCACGCATACTTCCTGATCCGGGCGGCAACAGCCGCGCTCCCTGATGAAATTGTACACCAACGTGATGGGACGAGCCAGTATATGTACAAATGCCGCCATACTCTTCAGGAAAGAGTTTTACATCTATTCCTGTTCCGTGATACTGTTTCGGCAGCCCTTCCAGATATGCGCGTGCCTGCTGTTCCCCAAATTCCATATATCTTTGTTTGTTGCGAAAGGATGCCCACTCACCCCGATTCGCAACAACGTCTGGAAGCAAAAAAAGAACTATAGTCTCAACACTCTCTGGGATTTTTGCGGTGCGCGCTGCTGCCGGTGCCATATGGTTCTGCATGAGGAGGTTATTAATATATTTTTATATTCTCCAACCAAAAAGAAAAACTTAATAAATCTCTTCATCTCCCCCCATCCCATGAAAAAGAAGGGCGAGATGCAGCAAGTTTTCATGTACATTCTCGGCGTCGTAATCATGGGCCTTCTTTTATTGTTTGCCTACCGTGGCATCAAATCAATCATGGTCACGTCGGAAAACGCAGACATTGAAAAATTCAAGACCGACTTCACCAACCTGATTGACGAAATGTCAGCATTCGGCAGAGGAAGAGTAGATACTATCACCGCACCGGCGAATTATGCCAAGCTGTGCCTCATTGACCAGACCAGTTTTCTTGACCCCACCAGTATCCTTCCGACTGGTGTTGATGTTGTTGACGTATCGGTTGCTGCCAAGTCTGACAACACGGTCTACCTTGTTTCAGCCGACGGCTCAACCGTGGAAGCGTTCAAAACAAAGCCGATGACGGTTGTCAACAGCGCAAACCAATTCAAAAACACCTGCTTCGACATCAGCCTCGGAAAAATAAAGCTCAACTTCCAAGGCCAGTCCAAATTCACGATTGTCAAAGAAGTGAAGGAAGCGTAATTCTATGATTATTCTATATCGTTAATGGTTTACCTTAGTCGGCAACCCATTTCCACGGAAGGTATATAAATCACCTGCCTTGTGCCTTGTTTTTATGCCTAAACCAATGGTTGTTTTGCCGACCGACCGCGAGATACAGCGGTTGGTTGAAATCAGTGTACTGGTCAATCATACTGGTTCTGAAGAACGCCCTCTCCATACACGAATCAAAGACGCACTTGCTGATGCAGCGAAATACCGGGAAATAAAAGAACTGCGCGAACAGGGTGTACTGCCAGCTGAATTATCTCGGCGTTTTGGCATTTCTCCATTCGTATTAACACACTGGACTCATCATGGCTCTATTCCCATCACTCTTGAGCCAATCTTTTTCGGGGCCAATAATCACTCAATGCACGATTTTACTCCTTCCCATGAAAAAGACATCCCTCTTGCCTATCTTCTCGGGCAGTCACTGGGCAGAACAAAATCAACAACCCGCGTGCTGCGCTCACTTGAAGTGTGCACGGCAGACGCCGCGGTTGCTGAACGCTTTACTGATTCCACTGAAGCAGTGTTTGGTGTTCGGCCGCCCATCGGCCCACATGCAAATTATCCGTACGCTGTTGAATTCGATTCCGCGGCCTTTGTTCGCCATTTTGATGCAGTCACCAACCAGCTTTCAGCGATTCCGTGGCACCATCTTGGCACCCGGGCAGAATATATCTCTTTTTTGAGCGGGTATTTGAGCAGCCATGCGATTCATCAAGATGCAAAAGATCGAGCACGCGATTGCATCACCCTTAGCCAGTCATCAGACAAGGGAATGCTCCTCGAAGACCTTGCGCTTCTGATGTATCGTCTGGGCATGCGCCCCAGTTTTGGCATTCAATCAAAAACAATTGCCCAGATCAGGATATTTGAGCCAGACGATCTCACACTTCTGCTTGACGAGGGATGTTTGAATACAAAAACAAAAGCCCTTGCTGAAACTATTCGTGAAAAAAGATTGGCAAAAATTGCCGCAGGAGACGTGTACCACGCCCGTGATATTGAAGCAGCGTATGACCAGTTTCGTTATTTGACTGGAAAAAAACGCATGCCGAAACTCACTGCTGCGAAACAACTGCGGGAACAGGGCTCTCCGCTCCCTCTCGCAACTATGCAGCCATGGAAAACGATTACTCCTCCGGCAGTGCAGAAGCGGGCGGTGCTCGAAGAAATCGCTCGTACCCATCTTGATCCCACTGTCATACATTATGTGTACCGCGAGCTCGGCGGTACCGTGGATGAGGCGCGCGCAGTTGCAACACGGTATCGCCTGAAAGATATTGCTCCACTCGAACGATTTTTCTTTTTGTACATAGGAAGCATGCCTGCAGATTGCGCAACATGGCTTGCGCTGAATAGTGTTCCGCTTCGGTACGAAAATGGTGTTGCCCGTTTTGATGTGCCATCTGCACATTATTCTGAACCAGTGCACACTGAACCTTTTTTACCCTCTTCACCAACGCCAACGATAACAAACGCGAACGCTCCCGCTCCACAAGCTCACCGTCGAAAATCATCCGTTTCAGGAACAGCATCACGTTCTCCAAAAAAAGAAGAAGGAGTCGAACTATCTATTCGGGTGTACACAGATCGCGTCGATGAAAAACGTGATTTGCGCCGGTTTTCTGAAGTTCGCGAAAAAGATGATCCTGCGCTTGTTGGGGTTCCGTTTACAACCAAAGAAGAAAGAGAGGGGATCAAACTGCCTGTTCGGGTGTACACCGCGCGAACAGGAGAACAACGTGATTTGCGCCGTTTTTCTGAACTTCGTGAACAAGATGATCCTGGCCTTGTTGCGGTTCCGTTTTCAGTCTATGCACACGAAGACATAGCTGATATTCTCACTGATGAAACACCTCCTGAAAAATCGGTCCGTGTTCCTGTTTTTGCCTATCGCCAGACTCGGTTTGGCACTGAAGTGGTTGGCCCGGTGCGTCCAGACTTTGCAGCTATTCCTGACGACGTGAGAATTCCAGTCACTCGTGATGAATTGCATTCTTCTATTTCTTCTGCTTCTACCTCTTCTTCTGCCGACCTTACTTCATACTACAATACAATGGGTAAAACCTACCTACACCACTGCCTTCGCGATGCAGGTGTTCCTGAACAAAAACGCAGAAGCTATGCAACCATGAAACTTGAAGATGCACTTGAACGGCTTGACCAAGAACATCCAATCACCGTGAAAGTAAATGGTTTCAATCTTCACGTAACCCGCGATGCAGGGCTTCGCTATGCTGCTTCGTATAATCTGGCTGATGCGCGTGCTCTTGCCGATAGCGCCGGTGCCCAATCATTAAAATCCGTTATCCGCGAAGATTTTGTTGCAGCAGGCAAGTGCGATTTGAAACAGGTCAACGGCTCTGGCCTCTTTACCGACGGCCATGATTACCTTCTGGTTGAGCGGGTAAATCAAAAAGAGTTCAAAGTCACCCATCTTGGTGCGAATCCGGCGTCGTTACGCTAATGTGTACCAATCCCGAAAAGAAATCTTTATAAACCTCCACTTATCTACTCGGCATCAATAATATACGGGGGTTGGAACTATGTTAGAATACGTCTTTATTATCAGTTTCCTTGCATTGGGCGTTGCTGCACTGCTGGCACGGTATGTGCTCAAACAGGACCAAGGCACACCGGCCATGCAGAAAATTTCTGACGCAATCCGCGAGGGCGCTGAAGCATTCCTCAAGCGCCAGTACAAAACCATTGCCATTCTTACCCTCATCCTTGCCGTCGTTATCGTCGGCATTTACGGCTTTCTCGGCCGCTGGGATTACGCAATAAAAACCGGCGCGGCCTTTGTGCTCGGTGCATTCTGTTCAGCTATCGCCGGCATTATTGGCATGTACATTTCAGTGCGCGCAAACATTCGCACCGCGTCCGCAGCGCGGACATCCATGAGCAAGGCACTGCGCATCTCATTCTGGGGCGGCGCAGTCTCCGGCATTCTCGTTGTCGCGCTCTCACTTATCGGCGTTGCAGGCCTCTATATGCTTTTCGGCGCTGACCCAAAAACTACACCCTTCATGATTGTTGGCTATGGTTTCGGCGCGAGTTTCGTCGCACTGTTCGCCCAGCTCGGCGGCGGTATCTTTACCAAAGCAGCTGATGTGGGCGCTGACCTCGTCGGCAAAGTTGAGGCAGGCATTCCTGAAGATGACCCTCGAAACCCCGCGGTTATTGCTGACCTTGTCGGCGACAACGTTGGGGACTGTGCTGGCAGAGGCGCGGACTTGTTCGAAAGCACGGCCGCTGAAAACATCGGCGCCATGATTCTTGGTGTTGCGCTCTATCCATCATTTGGTGTGAACGGTGTTTTGTTTCCGCTTGTTGCACGCGCCTTCGGCCTTATTGCATCCATCATCGGTATTTTGAGTGTCAAGGCATCAGAAACAGAAGACCCAATGAAAGCGCTCAACCGCGGCTACTTCATTGCAAGCATACTTTCCGCGATACTATTGTACGTTGCCACGCGCATCCTGCTGAACAACATCTGGTTCTTTTATGCAGGACTCGTCGGCATTGTGATGAGCATCCTCTTTGTGTACATCACGCAATATTATACTGAATACAAATACCGTCCAGTAAGAGAAATTGCCGAGGCCTGTAAAACTGGCCCCGCAACAACAATCATCTCCGGCCTTGCCGTTGCGTTTGAATGCACCGGCGCGCCGACTATTGTTATTGCACTCGCGCTGTTCTTTTCGTACGTCTTCGGCCTCTGGTCCGGCGTGCCACATGGCGGCCTCTATGGAACAGCCATTGCAACCATGGGCATGCTCTCAACCGCTGCATACATTCTTGCCATGGACACCTTCGGCCCCATCACCGACAACGCCGGCGGCATTATCGAAATGTCCAAATCGCCGGCGAGCGTACGCCGCAGAACTGATCGGCTTGATTCAGTGGGCAACACCACCAAGGCGCTCACTAAAGGATATGCCATCGGCTCAGCAGCCCTTGCCGCATTCCTCCTGTTTTCCGCCTACCTCGACGAGGTTGCACTTCTGACTGGCAAGGCATTTGCAGTTGTTGACCTCGCCAAAGTGGAAGTCTTCATCGGCGCCCTGCTCGGTGCCATGCTCGTCTTCCTCTTCAGCGCATTCGCTATCCGCGCCGTTGGAAAAACCGCAGGATGCATCATTGAAGAAGTCCGCAGACAATTCAAGAACAAGGGCATCATGAAAGGAACGGTGAAACCTGATTACGCAGCATGCGTCGACATAACGACGCGCGGTGCGCTCAAAAACATGATACTTCCCGGCGTTCTTGCCATTGGCTTCCCTATTGTGGTTGGGGTCCTGCTTAAAGCCGAAGCGCTTGCCGGCATGCTCATGGTCAGCACCATTACTGGTGTGCTCCTCGCGACCGTGTTGAACAACGGCGGCGGCGCATGGGACAACGCAAAGAAATACATTGAAACCGGCGTGATGGGCGGCAAAGGAAGCCCTGCGCACAAGGCAGCAGTTGTCGGCGACACGGTCGGTGACCCATGCAAGGACACGGCAGGCCCCAGTCTCCATGTGCTCATCAAGCTCTTGGCGACACTTGCGCTCGTTCTTGCGCCGTTGTTCCTGTAAGTCCATTTAATCTATTTTATTTTTATCTTTTTTATTTCTGTTTTTTCTTTTTTCGCTTTTTTTCTCTTTCTTTTTCCGTTTTTCGTTCTTTTTCTGATTCTCTTCGTAAACTATATAAACCCATTTTTTATTCTCGTGCCTATGGCTGACGAAAACCAACAAACACAACAACCAGCGCAATCGCAACCGCTTCCCCATCCACAGCAATCAGCATCGCACGTTCCGCCCGTGGCGTATTCGCAGCCGCAGCCCGGGAAGGTTCCTGAGCGCACGGAAAAGCCCGGCGCGCCAGTCTGCGAGGGCTGCATAAAATGGCAATGGTTTGGCAGAAGCTGCTGGGTGTACTGGGAAGGCAAGCGCGCCTGCAGCCAGTTTGAAGACGAATTCGGCGAAAACAAAGGCGGCTACCGCTTGATGAAAGAGGATGAATTGTTTCATTTGTGAATTGATTGTTTTTGTTTCTTCATCTGCGTTATTGAACTGTTCTTCAAATGCGGGGCGCCGCCGTGGTTTGCTAAAGCAAACTCTTTTTTCTCCCCACGACTGCCCCGGGTCAGCGTGGGGAAAAAAAGACCCCAACTGTGTTGGGGCACGGCGGCGCCCCGCAATTAATTATGTTTTTAATTTGTCTCTCCGTCACTATCTTTTTATAACCCTCACGCTTCTCCACATTCATGCACGTTCACTGCTCGCTCTGCAAAAAACAGCATTTCTACCGCGATCCTTGCCCATTGTTATTTTCACTCGCAAAAAAACAGGAGCTCGCACAAAATGCAAAGCAGGATTACTTCGGTGCAGCTCCGAACATTTTTGTCGGGCGGTTCGGCTATCCACACATCAACGTCGGCATCCTCAACACCGAACAGTACGAAAATAACGACGATTATTTGTTGTGGAGCAAAGATAATTATTCCATTCCGCAGATTATCAACCTGCGCCTCGCTCTGATTAACTCGCGATTTCAGACTGACATAAAATCATTCAACCACACCTTCACGCCGGTCAGCCAGGAAATTTCAATGGCGAGCCAGCCGGTTGATGTTGAAATCAACCTCTCAAAAAAGCCGGACTTCTCACGCTTTCTTCGTGCGGAACAGGAAGTGAGTCCGTTCGGCCCCAGCGTCACGCTGAAAAAAGCAAGAATCACGGAAAATCCGAAAATTCCAACTGCCGTCGACAAAGCAGTGTCAGATACTGACTTCAAAGCAGGCGACGCGCTTGCCTCGCTCTACAAAAAGCATTTTGACGAACAATATCTGACCAAACTTCTTAGTGCCGGAACGCTCGGCGTTAAACTCCAGCGGAAACTGGTGCCAACCCGCTGGTCCATCACCGCGGTTGATGACACGCTCGGCAAAAACATCGCGGACGATATCAAAGATTTTTCCGAAGCAGACTATTGCGCGTTTATCGGCAGTTATTTCGGAAACTACTTCATTATCCTCTTTTTTCCTGACGTGTGGCGGTACGAATTATTCGAAACCTACGCGGGTGGCACTACCATACCCCGAGCAACAATCCAATTCACCACCGACTTTGAGGATTACACCGGCAGGAAAACCTACGCAGAGCACTGCGCCGGCGGCTATTACGCAGCGCGGCTCGCCATTCTTGAAAAACTCAAGAGCATGAAGCGACGTGCCTCTGTCCTTGCGCTTCGGTTCATTACTGACGAATACACAGCGCACCTCGGCGTGTGGGTAGTGCGCGAAGCCGTGCGCAAAACGCTTGCGACGAGGCCGATTGTATTCTCTGACAAAGGACTGATGCTGTCATTTGCTGAAAAATATGCAGCAAAACATTTCACCTATCCACTTGGTGAATTGACGTGCGCAAGCAAATTGCTCACCATTTGTTCATCACAGCGAAAATTATCTTCTTTTCTGTAAGCCAAAATGATAAACAATATAAATGAAAAGATACTTTCTTTTTCCAGAAAAAAGCAAAAAAAAGAAAAAGCAGGTGATACATATGGAAGAAGGACGCATCATGTCGGTTTCAACGCGATGCGCAGGCCGCCAGCGTACCTACATCGGCAAATTGGTTCCTCTCCACAATCTCGATTCTATCCTCAGCTATGAGCTTTCCGCTGAAGCCGTGCGCACCATTGGCATTCCGCCACGAGAGCGGCGGCTAGTCAAGTATAAAAAAGTTGCAGAAGACAAAGCGCACGTGATTGATATTCTTCGCTGACGCTTTCTTTGTTTTTTTCTTTCTAAATCTTTTTCTTCCTAATCCTTTTTGTTGTATGTTTCAATACATTCCGGGCCGCAGAAATATTCTTCTCCCTCGTTAGGGATGCCAAAGTACAAGAACTCCTTGTCGCAATGGCTGCAATGAATAATTCTCTGTCCGAGAAGATTTATCGTGTCCATAGTAGTGTTTTTTCCTCTTTTGAAAAATTATCTTTATAATTTTTTTATGTTTGTTTTTATTTTCTCTGGTAACACATCAGAGCAAAACCATGATAAGATATCAGATGAAAAAAGAGAAGTATCGCAGGTATATAAATCTTTTGCCCCGTGTACCTTATTTTCCCAACCATTGAACAAATCTGTTGTTTGGGTCAACCAGAATTACTTTGGCAGCGATTGGCTGGTCATTCAATTCAAATCCCATAATTATAATCTCTTCCCCTGTCTTGATGAGATGTGCCGCTGCGCCGTTCATCTCAATGGCGCCCGAGCCGCGTTTACCTGCAATGACATACGTTTCCAAACGTGCGCCCGTTGTATTGCTCACGACCAGCACTTTTTCTCCAACAAAAAAACCGGCAAGGCCAATCAGCTCTTCGTCAATCGTGATGCTTCCAAGATAGTCAAGATGTGCCTCAGTAACCGTTGCCTTGTGGATTTTTGAGCGAAGCACGAAACGCATATGCACACCTTTTTTTTTGTGATTTTTATTTTCGATTTTTCAGCTCTGTTCAATACTCATCAATCGATCACATATAGTGGCGGGCGAGAGTCAAAAGGAAGGCGTATTGTTATCGTTGTGCCCGATTGATCAGGATTATGTTCTCCTATTGTGCACAGGCGGCCATCATGTTCGTACGTTGTTCCGCTTATAAAAATTCTTCCTCCTAATCGCTCTACGATATTTTCAGAAATGCCCAACCCACATCCTGATGTTCCTTTTGTTGAAACTTCATACGAAAAAGCACGGAGATTGAGCTGCGCCACCAGATATTCATCTTGCGTCCTACCGGTACTGTCGTGCCAAGGAACGCTTGCTTGAATTCCAAACACATCGGGATTCATGCCGCAGCCAGTATCAGAAACACGAAGAACGGCGCGGTCGCCATCAACAGCGGTGGTGTACTGAATACCGCCCGGAGCCGCTGGCGTATATTTTGCAAACAACTCATCGAGGTCTTCCCAGACAATCTTACTCATTGCCCACATTGCGTTTTCAGTGAGATGGTCAAGCACCTCTGAAAGAGCGCGATATGCAGGATACGGAAGAAACGGCTGTGGGCACTGCAACGAGGTTCTCACCTCAAAACGAACAGGATCGATATTCAACGGACCGCATTTCTGATGCCACCCTCGAACATAGTGCTCAACCACCGTATCAATACTGTGCGCCTGTGGTTCCGAAAGTCCCATTCATCGTCCGGATTCGATAAAAAGTATGTACTTTTCTCATGTATAATGTATATCAATACATTTCTATATATTTCAGGAAAGTATATATACCTCCTCGGGTTTGCGAACCGCATGAAACGAAAACTCGTTCGCCATGGAAACACAAGTCTGACGGTTTCTCTTCCAAAAAAATGGACTGATACCTTTCATCTTCAGAAAGGAGATGAAATTGAGCTTACTCCTCATGAAGACCAGATTATTCTTCAAGCAAGAGCAGGGAAAAAACCTGCAAAAAAAGGAACCTTGGATATTTCTCAACTCGGCTCATTAACTCGGCGGGCGTTTGATGCCATGTACAAATCAGGATACGATGAAGTTGAGGTGCTCTATACCAACCACCGCCAGCTTGGCGATGTTGAGCAGGCCATTGCGCTTGAAGCAATGACCTTTGAAATTGTCAAGCAAGAAAAAAATCGTTGTGTTGTCAAGGATATTTCAGAAGCAGAGACCAAAGAATTTGACGCACTGCTGCGAAGAACGGTTCTTCTCCTCAAAGTAATGGGTGAAGACCTCCTTGTTGCGCTCAAAGAGCGGGATTTTGAAACCATCCTCCTCATTCGAGACCTTGAAAAAACAAACAACAAATTCACTCATTTTTGCCGGCGGGCGCTGGCAATCAACGGCTATCCTGATCGCGGAAAAACAGTGTTTTTATACACGATTGTTGAACAGCTTGAAACCTGCGCTGACGAATTCAAATTTCTGTGCGACTATCTTGTTCAGCATCAGAAACTAAAAATCTCAAAAGAAGTCCTTGATCTTTTCCAGCAGGTCAATGCCACGATCGCTCTTTTTACCGAGCTCTTTTTGAAACATGACATTGAGAACGCGAAAAAACTGAACGATCTTAGAAAAAAAACAATCACCTCTGCCTTCTCGCTTTTTGAGGCAACGAAAGACCAGCAAAAAATTATCATTCATTATTTAATCAATATTGAAAGCATGGTGTTTGGCATGCTCGGGCCTTATCTTGCAACGGTGCTCTGATTACTCTGATTCGACTCATTACTGCCTGCGGAAACTGTCTCTCTGCGTTGAGCATATGCCTCATGCAACCTTTTTTGAACCGAAGAAAGCTCATCCCGATCAACACCAACCAATCGCTGGGCGTGTAAGGCTGCCCAACTTTCTTGCGAACACTGCCAATAATGGTCTGCTTCTTCAAGGCTTCCTTTTCCCCGTGCTCCCATCTCATGAAGTATATTTCCTGCCTGCAACAGATTGCGGTGCAGGCGTGCAACAAGATACGCGAAATCAAACAGGGCAGGAGTATCCGGATTGATCACTTTTCGCGTCAGGCCTACACACTGTTCTTTCACCTCGGGCGCTACGTTCAACCCGTATGAATCAAGAAGCATTGCGTCATCAAATAACAGAACATCATATCTCAGATTGTTAAAATCAAATGAAACAACCTGCTCGCCGTCAATGGCAAGGTTACCGGCAAAATTATCACGCAGCCAACCATAATATTCACCGGGCAGAGTGGTAAGCATCCGGCCAACCGTGTTGGTATACGCTTTTAGAAACCCAGCATCTTCAAACCCAAGCGCCCGCATCACTCGCCACGCATACATCTGCTCACCAATTTCACTGCGGGACGCACGCTCTTCAAAATGCTCATACATGCTCTCAACCTGGCGTTCCTGCAAAAACACTTTTTCATCAGGGCGTAAGATGGTTTCCAGTGCACGGCTGATGGCAAGTCGCTGGTGTGTTGCCTGTACCAGATACTGTGCATACTGTGTTTCATCACGGCCCGGAGTTTGCGCATACGCCATCAGAGGAACGCCGGAATATTCCACCGTAAGCTCAGCTCCTGACATTGAAATCGGTGTTGCAACAGAAAATTGTGAATGTTTTAACGCTTCAAGGACATTATATTCTATTTGGGTAATTCTTGCATCATCATTCACTTTGGTGACGATGCTTCGCCGCCCTGCACTTCTTGTTTTCTCTGACTCGACACTGAGTGTGTGCCACCGAACCTCTTCTGATCCGCGTCCGCGCATGACATCACTGTGGAGTATGACCTTGACGAGCTGTCCTTCATCTCCTACAAATTGAAGTGTGGTCTCACCCTGGTTTTCGACATCACTTCCATCGGCAGTTTGCTCGTTAACCACCGCACCATGGCGTGCATAGAGTTCAACTAAAAAAGCCAGTGTCCCTTGTGCCGGATCCAGTTTTTTAAACAAGTGGTGGGCTTGAGCATATTCTCGTGCGTCAATATGTGCACCTGCTTCTTGGTACACTGCTGTTTTTAATTTTTCAGGAAGTTCACGCTGAAATTCCAATGGCCAATACATTTTAAACCAACGCCCGATCTCATGCCCGTGTGCACGCAATGCTTCTGCTCCTCCACACAAGACGCGATACGAACGCAGGCGCGCCGCAGTTGTCATGTACGCATCAAACAGCTCAAAATCAATTCCACTCTTCTCTTTTGTTTCTTTCTTCAATTCTCTCCCTATTTTTTGCTCCAGAAGTTTTTTTGCTTCCCGTAATTCTTCAGGCTCTTCTTCAATAAACTGGGTGCAGCTTCGCACCAGGTTAATTTTTTGTGGTGCAGTCAACGTGTCATATCTGCCCAACAGCTCTGTTGCTTGTATCGACCACAACAAAGGAGAGTCATAGCCCATAATAATCCACTGCTCTCGTGCTTTCAGCAAGTCCCCTGTTTTGATATGCTCTGCCGATTGAAAGAACGCACTGGTTCGAGAGTGAATCATATGATACAGAAAACTATTGTTCCAGATTCGTTTTTCACGTGAGTAATCATTGTCAATCAATAATTGGGCAAACCGTTCCTGCCAACGCTGTAGTTCGTCAGGTTTCAAAAAAGTGTGTGGGTAACTGGTTTGTTCAAGGCGGCTATCAAGATGTTTCGAAGCCAGCGAGAATTGAGGGAAATAGCGCCCCATCACGGTTGCTAACAGAAGGTGGCTTCCGTCATGTTCGTCATGCGCACGCGTAACAATCGCTTCAGCAACCGCATAATCAACTGCCGGATCTCCCATGTATTTGGCAAGATGTACTGCTGGATTAAAATGAAGCAGAATATCAAGGGGCATACCTCCTAATTCAGGAGGCGTTTGCTTCAGAATGCGTTCAGTGATGACTTCATCAACTACATACTGCTTTATTGTAGCTATGCGAGCATCAATTGTTTCGGAGTGTTGTGTTCCGTTGGCGGATGGTGATTCTTTCTCATCTTCTGGTGTATCTTCTGTTCCTCCTTTCTTTTCTTGCATGCGCATGCGTGCATGCCACGTTAGAAAAAGAGATTCGACCAGCGGACTAAGGTGTGGATCAATGGGTTCATCAAACAGTTCTCGCCTGAATCCGCAATGATCCTTCAGCCCATGTTCTTCAATATGGCGCTCAACATTCATAACCTGCAGTTCAAGCACGTTTTCAAGCCCTTTTCTATCTACTGTTTCATAACACAATTGAGCATACTTTCTTTGGTATTCGGCAAACGCGAATCCAACCGCACCAAACGCAAGGTCAGCACAGATATGTTTATACTTTTCTAACAACCGTGTTTTTTCCTTCACTCTCTCTTGCGGAGGATTTTGTTCTTCAATCGTCATCATCAGCATGCGAAGGCCCAATGCGAACTCTGCATAGGGATCAGACGAAGAATCAAATGGATCAATCAGTTTTCCATATGCACCAGCCCACATCTGTGTTTTTTCAAGGCGTTGGTGTTTCGGTTCCTGTGCCTCATAGGCAACATCCGCTCCCACGAGCAAAAGCGAATCAATGACAGAAGCCCCTAACGCAAACGCAGGAAACAGCATCGAGGTTTCATCCCGCATGCTGAACGCGTGGGCATTTCGCGTGAGGTCCCAGCTAAATTCGTAACAAAACGCGCGATCAATTTCCTTTCGTGCCGCTTCTCCAAAATCAGGAAAATCTTCGCCAAGAGCATGGTGATGTGCCCGTTGGTAAAATGTATCTGCAACCTCTGCAGGAAGATGCGTGATGCGTATAAACTCGTCAAGCACTGCGCGCGTTTCTTCCTTGGTGCTTGCAAGGCTCAATTGGGCCTGAAGACCCTGCAAAAATTCAGCAACCTCTGCTTCTTTTGGCGTTAAAAAACCAGCGAGCATGCTTTTTTGCTCATCCGGAGGAAGGACGCTGAGCGCTACGACCTGTCCGGGTTGTTTATCATCTTCTGAGCCTGCTTCAGAATCTTTACCATTAAAAGAATAAAACACTTTTGGGTGTTCATCTGGAAAAAGAAAATGAAGCATTTTTTGAACAGGATACATCACGCGTTGACCATCCCATCTTCCTTCACTTGCAAGAACAATATATGCACCATCCGTCATTGTTTGTGCGGAATATTTTCTTCTCAACACCGGGTCTTCGAGGCGAAGGCCGTGCGGAAGCATGTACTGCAGGTGTCTGATAACGCGGGCATCAAGGGACATAAAAAATGAGGATAAGCAATGCCTTATAAACCTTTCCCTGATTCGCCGGATGTCTCGATGTGCTTCTCTTGCCTAACCTACGCTTCCCGTAATTCCTTCAGAAACCGTTCAGTCGTCTTGACGAGGTGCTCGGGCTGGGTCTTATAGATGTCGCAGAGTTTCATCAGTATGTCCTTTTCGCTGCCAGAATATTCGTCGGTGCTGCACAGCTCTTTGTCACCTGTTTTTTTCTTTTTCACTACATCTTTCCACTTGGTGAACAGTTCTTCGGCGCGGCTGGGCACCTGCGCAATGGCACAGGCGAGCAGGCGCGCGACCTGCTCAAGAATTGTGTGTTCATGGCGCTCTTCCTGCTGTGCAGCGCCGCCGGCAGTGTAGGTCAGCCGAACCACCCCATCTTGCACTTTTGCGGAGCTGAGCATTTTTATTTTTCCAACGTCAGCGGTGTTCGTGAGGTGTGTTCCGCCGCAGCACTCAACATCAATTTCCGGAATTTCAACAATGCGTAAATCTTTGCCGGGAACTGCGCCGCCCTGATAGATGGTCATGCCGAATTTTTTTTCTGCCTCATCGCGCGCAAAAAATCCGAGGCGTACCGGCATTCGTTCATGGACAATACGATTTGCTTCATCTTCAATTTTCTTCAGTTCCTCTTCAGTCACTGATTCATAATGCGTGATGTCAATATGCGCTTTTTCGGTTGTCTTTTTCGAGCCGGCTTGGTTGATATGGCTGCCGAGTATCCTCCGCGCCGCAGCGCCAACAATGTGGGTTGCCGTGTGGTGCTGGGCAAGTTGTTTCCGCCGCTCAAAATCAACCGCACATTCAACGGTTTCTCCAGCGACAAACCGTGTTGGCTCATGCTCAAGTACGTGCACAATCTTGCTTCCCTGCTTGAATACATCAACCACGCCGTAGCCGCCGAGTGTTCCGATGTCATGCAGCTGGCCGCCGGATGTTGGGTAAAAAACAGTTTTGTCCAGCACGACCTTGTTTCCGATAATTTTAATTACTTTTCCTTGGCTCGTTGTTTTGCGCCAGTCATCAAAGTACAATGCTTTGGTGTCCGGTACGTCATCAAGGTCAAGCTGTTCCTTTTTTTTCGTTGCGTGCTCCTGTTCCATTTGCGTGTGGCGCTCTGCCACCAGCGCATAAAAGTTTTCTGGCACATTCGCCGTGATGCCTGCCTGTGCAGCTTCCTCGCGCACGAGTTCTGGGGCAATACCATTTGAATCGTAGAGTTCAAGCAATTTTTCCGTGGTCAAGTTTTCTTTTTTTGCGATGAGGTGGGCAACAATGGATTTTGTTTTTTGTTTTGTGTTTTCATACCGGTTTTTTTCAACTTCAAGAATTTTCTGCACACCGTCAAGGTGTTCGCTGACCTCGGGGAACAATGGTTTCAAATACTCTGCGTGCCAGTCGCAGATCGTGGGAAGGTCAAGTTCCCATCCATACTGGTCAATAAACGCGAGCGCCCTGCGGAGAATCACGCGCAGGTTGTATCCGCCGGCAGTATTTGACGGCAATGCTCCGTCGCTCAGCGAAACGAGCAATGAGCGCGCATGTTCCCCGACTGAAAACAGCGCGGCAAGCGGAAGAATTTTTGCCTTGAGCTCTTTGGCATCAACGCCGACTTTGTCAGCGACAAATTGCCATGTTTTGTTGATGTCTTCAACCTCGTCGATGTTTAGATACGATGAATACGGCAGGAACCGCTGGATGAGCTCCTTGTTTTTTTTCGTCGTGTCAATGCCGGTTGCGTGGAACAGTTTTTTGCACACCGTCGGAAACGTTGTTTCATAACTTGTTGCCGTGCCCTGCGTGAACCACGCGTTGCGCTCGTGGCCCATGCCCATGTCCAGCACACGGAGATTCAAGGGCTTCGGCCCGCTGGGCGCGTTTTCAAACATCATGTACACCTGATTGCCCAGCTCAAGGCCCCGTGAAAAAAATTCCATGCACGGCCCGAAATTTCCGCCGCCTGCCCACGCGTCCTCGTGGAACGTGATTTCATTGTTCGGCAATCCAAGTCCCTGCGTCAGCCACGTATGAATGTCTCTGAAATATTGCGCTTGATCCCATTCTTTTTCCGTGACAAACGCGTGCTGGCCAATCATCACAAAGCCAGTATAGTGTGCGCCGGTAATGCCGACGTTGTCAATGTCGTTGAATCTCAAACAGAACTGCGGCACGACCAGCTTTTTTGCAGGTGGCTTCACTTCGCCGCTGACGACGTAGGGTTGAAAATCGTAAATTGATGCCTGCACGAAATCAGTGTCATCTCTCCATCTCGCTACAACCGGATAGCGGTCGATGGGAGTGTAACCGAGTTTCTTGAACAACTTTGAAAATTCCTGCCATGTTTCGATATAATCCATCTTCTTTTTTGCCGGGCTCGTTCCGAAGAAGCCGAATCCGCCGGCGCATGCCGGGTCGCCGCAATGCATTTGGCCGACATTGACGCTCCAGAACCAGGTGCCACAGGCGCATTGCCTTCGGCAGAATCCCTGCTCTTTCAGCACGCCAACTGCGTAATATTTTTCTGGATTCTGCGACGCGGTTTTTTTGAATTCTTTTTTGGTTTCCTTGTCGGTGGGCATGGAACAAGAAATCTATTTGTCGTTTAAAAAGTTAGTGGAAGAAGTGATTGTGTTTTGAAAGCAGATACTTTTATAAGCAACTTCTTTTTCCCTCTGTTTATGAATCTTAGATCTGTTGTACTGACGGGAGTGACTGAAGCAGAATTTTTGCGATTGCATCAGGCCCATTACGAAAGACCATGGGAAGATCGTGGCTCAAACTACCTGTTTGCGAAAGTCGTACAAGCACGAGCATATCTTGACTATAAAGCGCTCCTCACTGAATTTCGCAGTCAACCTCATGCTTTTCGTGTTGCTTTCTTTAATCCAGAAAAAAATGAGAACCGTGGAGCTTGGGAGCATGTTTCTCTTGACATGCTTACCGACGAATCAATAGCGCGAATAAGTGAAGTTGCTCAACCAAACCCATTTCAAAAAAGTTCTCTTGAGTTAGTATATTGGAATCCCCAATATAAATCGTACCATTCCACCCGAACACTAACCATTGGAATTGAAAAAAGAGATGGGTATATTGTTCCTTGCAGAGTTTTTGTTCCCAAAGGATACGGTTCTGAAGTTTCATGGAATGGACGACCCCTTTTTCCCGGCAGAAACAACCGCGTTCTCGCACTGACCGATCCGGCGCATCTTGACGTACGGCTCTAAAACACTCCCTTTTTCGCCTGAACCCTCTTTTCAAGAAAAACTTTATATTCTCGAGCTGCTTCACCTGCCGTATGAAGAAAGGCATGGCCTGCATGATATGCGAAGCCGGCATTGGCCGGTTTACCTGTGACCTCTGCGGTTTGCTTGCCTGCGCAGACTGTTTTGACCGCGCGAAGAATATGTGCGTGCAATGCAGTGGCGGGAGACGGGTATAACAATTCTAAAAAAAGAAGAAAAAATAAATTAATTATCGAAGAGTTCTTTCAAGGCCGCCTTCTCTTGTTTCAACCCGTGTTCTCTGTCCGCCTCGCCGTTCATACACTCCAGTTGGACCTTGGTATTCGACAGGGCGTCGAGCTTGTGCAGCTTGCGCATACACATCATCCTTTCTTTCACCAGAAGGAAGAGCTGGTAATCCTTGTTCTTTTCTTATTCGCAGGTAGACTTCTTCTCGGTGTATCGGGTACTCTACTCTATTGTCTACCGGTTTTCCGGTTTTTGCGTCAAGAATTTCAATGCCCACCCGTGTTTGTCTTCCCCGTACTTCACGAGTTATATACCTCACTAAATATTGTCCTCCTGGAAGAGGCATAACAATTGATTCCCCTGGTTTTCTTGTTACTGTCAACATTCTCAGCACACTCCATATTGTTTTTACTGTTATTTCTCTTGCGCGAAACAGAAATATATAAAAGTATCTTTTTATACTGCGTCATCCCAAATAAGACATCTGACTTCCGTGACTGTTCGCTCAAAATCATCTTTGGTAAACCTGCTGACGTCGCTAAATCGCGCATTTGCTTCTTGAGCAATCTCATCGAGCCGTTGCACACGCCACTGGTTTTCAAGAGTGACAACATCTTGATACACTGTTGCCGGGAAGCGTTCTTCGTATCTTTTTATTGGACGGTCTCTAAACGAGCGTGCAACTCTCTCCAAATTACCCCGCTCAAGTATCATTCCTTTGCCAATATATTCATTGAAATAATCCTGGCTCATTCCTGTTCCTGGCCATATTTGGGGTATCTGTTCCATGCAGATGGTATTCCGGCGTTGCTTATTAACCTTTCCAAACTGTTTTTTCCGTGTACGAGGTTCAGACATAAGTCATGCCCTATACACTTTTTATGGTGCTGCACACAACAAGGTATAAATCCAACCTCTTCTTTTTGGCTGTCATGGCTACCACTGCGACTGACAACTACGACTCTATCGTCTTCGGCATGCTCGGCGGCAGGAAAGCGTACGAGCAATCAATCGCTGCTCTCGTTTCATTTGTCCAGCTTCAGCCCGATGAATCGGTGCTTGAGCTGTGCTGTGGCACGGGCATTTCCACGGGAGAATTATTGCGCGTGAACCAGAATATCACTGCCGTTGAATTGAACAAAGAGCGTATCCAGCGTGCAAAAGAATCGCTGCCGCCAGAGGTGCGCCTGCTCGCCAAGGATGCGCTTGAGCTCACGCCGGAAACCGACGGACGCTATGATGTCGTCATGTGCATCAATGGTTTCTATCATTTCAACGAGGCTGATTTTTATGCGCTTGCCGAACGCATGCTGAAGCCCGGTGGCCGCCTAGTATTTAATGCCAAACTCAAAGACCACAACGGCGTTCCGCCCATTCATCAAACTCTGACTGATGCCATCAGTCGTATAATTCACGAGATGCGCCTTTTTGGGCGTAATCCTGTCCAACCTACTTTTATTGATAGGTCGTACATTAAGTCGGCTATTGAGCCAGAAACATTCACGGTACCTCCTCCGTTCATTATGTCACGCCACGAAGCACAGGCATTCTACTTTGACGACAGCGAGAAACGGCGTACGTATTACTCATATTGGCGCAGCTACTTTTTTGGCCTCATACAACAAGACGATCCGGGAGATTCTGCTATTCCCACCAGCAGGCCATGGTGGCTCGCAACAACATTTGAAGATAAGTTTGATTCAGTGTGGTACAACATTCCCCCTGAACGTATGCTCGCTAAAGCAGAACTTTTCATCGAAGCACGCATTCCACCACAACGTTAATATATCCATCTGTCTTTATGTTGTGTATGGGACTGACCGACGTCTTTCAAAGAAAGAACAGAAGACTTATTGACTATGTCGACACCGACAAAGGCAGAGTTATCTACACCTCTGCTTGGCCGAAGACCCAACGCTTGGTTCCCGGAGCGCCGGATGAAACGTATGATCCCACTCCCTCGTTGCCGCCACGGCCCGGGCCGATGGAATACATTCCAGAACCTGAACCGTCTCATCTGGAGAAAGCGGTCGCCGAGCAAGGGCAGGCAGCTGCTGAATTCAGTGTTGAACTCAGCGTGCGGGTTCCTAGCAAATATTCCTCACCGTATTCTTCATCCTCCTTCCGAAGATTTCTCGGTTGTTCCAGTTTAATATCACTCGCCTCGCTGGCTGGAAGCGTGATGATTGGTATGTACGATACTTCGCCTCAAAAACTCATGCACGCGGCAGCTACGTTTGTTGGAGGAACATTGGTTGGTGTACTTGGTGGGCTGTATGGAGTGTACGGGATAGAAGGATTTTCTTTGAGGAAAATAAGACCGGACTATCACCAGACACCATCAGTTTCACCCGAACAACACCCTCCCTCTTCCGATCAGAACATATCGCTCAATCCGTAACCATTACCAACCATCAGATTTATATATTACCTCTTCCTTTCTTAGGTCTGACAGAGAGAAAGAGCGCGAGAAAAGAGCCCAGAAAAACCCCTTTCTCACCGCATTAAAACAATACAGGTGACCTTGGCTGCATGGCTATAAAAGGCATTAAAGGGCTTTTACCATCACTCCGCGAGAAAAAGCGGTATGTGGTGTGCGAGGTTCTCTCGGAAAAGCCGATGACGGACCGAAAACCAATCACGAGTTCCATTCTTTCGACCTTTCTCTCCCTGTTCGGTGAGGCAACTCTTGCCAAGGCAGGAATTCAAACAATTAATGATTACAACGCGGAAACCCAGCGTGTCATCCTGCGCATTGCCCATACGGCCGTGCAGCAGCTGAAGTCTGCGCTGCTCCTCGTGCGCACCATTAACGGCCAGCCCGTGATTGTGCGCAGCGTGGCGGTTTCCGGCATACTAAAAAAAGCAAAATCGCATGTTGCCTAAAAATAATAAGTATAGAGGTGTTTCAATGCAACCAATGAGCCATCAAGTAATGGGATATGATCGGGCAATCACCATGTTCAGCCCAGACGGACGCCTGCTCCAAGTTGAGTACGCAAAAAAAACCGTCAAGCAGGGCTCAACCGCCATCGGCATGGTCTGTTCAGACGGCGTTGTGCTCATCACCGACAAGCGCATTGTTGACCCGCTCGTTGTGGCAGAATCCGTCGAGAAAATATTCAAAATCGATGACCACATGGCGGCAACCGCATCCGGCATCCTGTCCGATGCACGCATCCTTATTGAACGCGCACAAGTCAAAGCGCAGCAACATCACGTAAGTTTCGACAGCCCCACCGACATCCTGACCATCGTCAAGGACATCTGTGACCTGAAACAAATCTGCACGCAATCCGGCGGCCTCCGGCCGTTCGGTGTTTCCTTGCTGATTACCGGCGTGGACAACAACGGCCCGTGCCTATACGAAACTGACCCAACGGGAATATTTTTCCAATACTACGCAGCCGTTATCGGCGAAGGCGACACTGAAATTGAAAAAATCCTGCAAAAGGAACACAACGCGGCCCAGCCGGTTGAAGAGGGCATTAAGCTCGGCATTCGAGCGCTAGCCCGTTGCGTTGAAGGCATCACGCTTGAGCGCATTGACTGCGCCTACATCACGACGCAGGAAAAGAAGCTCATCAAGCTTCCCCGCGCAAAAATTGAAAAAATATTCAAAGACGTCAAAAAAACAGCGCCGAAATAAAAACAAGTAAAAAATAAATAAATAAAAACGTGAATAAGTGAAACCATGAGCACCAAAGGACGACAAACCATGGACCATGAGCGTGTCCACTTTAACTTGGCGCGCTTAAACAAAGGCGGCAAACGATTTGAAGTTGCCATCGAGCCAGATCTCGCCATCCAATTCAAGAAAGGAAGCGATGTCGCGGTCCACGACGTTATCAGAAGTGAGCACATTTTTGCCGACGTCAAAAAAGGGCTGCGCGCAGAAGAGACTGCGATGAAAACGCTGTTCAACACGACCGACGTGCTTGAAATCGCAAAAAAAATCCTGACTGAAGGAGAACTGCAGCTCACCGAAGACTACCGGAATTCGCTTCGCGCGGAAAAGCACCAGAAAGTTATTGAGCTCATCTGCAGAAATGCGATTGACCCAAAATCAAACCTTCCACACCCGCCGCAGCGCATTGAAAACGCACTGCACGATGCCAAAGTTCGCATTGACGAGTTTAAGACTGCCGAGGAACAGCTCGACGCAGTCGTCGAAAAACTCAAGCCACTCATTCCCATACGAATCGCGGTCAAACAAATCGAGATAACCGTGCCGAACCCGCACGCGCCAAAAGCGCACGGCATCATAGCGCCGTTCGCCAAGCCACAGCGGGAATCATGGGGCAACAATGGGAGCTATACCTGCATTGTTGAAATCCCCGCAGGGCTCGAGCTTCAGCTGTACGACAAGCTGAACAGTTTCACGCGCGGCAGCGTGCAGACAAAAGTGCTGAAGCAATAAAAAAGTTAAAAAGCAAAAAAGTCAAACCGCAAAAAAACACAAAAAAAGTAACAATCAACAACCAACGAAAAACACGAAAAACAAACAATGGTGAATCACATGCTTGAAAGCAAAGAACTACTCAAAGAAAAAAAAATAATGGAAAAAACAATAGAAGGAACTGACGCGCTCGTGATGAGCGACCGCTCGGTCGTCGTACCCGGTGATGTGCTCGCCACCGGCATGAGTTACCTGCCGTCGCAAGGAACGTACCGGCTCGGTGATAAGCTCCTCGGCGCACGCCTCGGCATCCTCAAAGTTGAGGGAAAAGTGCTGCGCGTGATTCCGGTTTCCGGCGTCTATTACCCGAAAATCGGCGACATGATTGTCGGCCAAGTCATTGACATTCTCATGAGCGGCTGGCGTATCGACACGACATCACCCTATTCAGCGGTGCTGCCTCTCAAGGACGCAACTACTTCATTTATTGAAAAAGGCGAAGACTTGAGCAAATACTTTGCACTCGGTGATTATGTCGTGTGCAAAATAACAAATGTCACCAGCCAAAAACTGGTTGATGTCACGATGAAACAGCCTGGGCTGCACAAGCTCAGCGGCGGCCGCCTCATCACAGTGAACCCCGCCAAGGTGCCGCGCATTATCGGCAAGCAGGGCTCGATGGTTTCGCTTATCAAAGAAGCAACCGGCTGCAAGATCGTCGTCGGACAGAACGGCATTATCTGGTTCGAGGGCGATCCGCAAAAAGAAATTCTTGTCGTTGAAGTGATTGAAAAAATCGAAAAAGAAGCGCACCTCTCCGGCATGACCGAAAAAATAAAAGAGCTGCTCGAGAAAAAACTCGGCATCACCATTGACATGAACACAATCATGGCAAAGGCGCAGGCAGAGCGGGAAGCAAGTTTCCGCAGCGACCGCGGTGAATTCAGGTCTGAACGGTTTGACCGGCGCGACGGCCCGGGCGGTCGTGGTCCCGGAGGCCCAGGAGGCCCCGGCGGCTTTGGTGGCGGCGGCGATCGACGAGGCTTCGGGCGCAGCAGCTTCCGACGAAGATAAACAAAACAATACACGGTGATTATTATGGCTTACACAAAACGAATTGACGGACGAAAATCATTCACGGAATTGCGTGAAATGGAAGCAAAAGCAGGCATCATTCCGCGCGCAAACGGCTCGGCGCTGTTCCGCATGGGCAAAACAATCGCCTATGCCGCAGTCTACGGCCCGCGCGAACTGCACCCTAAATTTTTGCAGGACCCGAAATGCGGCATACTCCGATGCCACTACAACATGATGCCGTTTTCCGGCTCCGGCGAGCGCATCCGGCCAGGGCCCAGCAGGCGGTCACGCGAAATTTCGCTGGTGACTGAAAAGGCGCTTCGCCCGGTGTTGAACCTTGACAATTTTCCCAACGCAGTTGTCGACATTTTTATTGAGTTTCCGCAAACCGATGCGGGCTCGCGCTGCGCAGGCATTTGCGCCGCATCCATTGCGCTTGCAGATGCAGGCATTGAAATGAAAGACCTTGTTGCGGCGGTCAGCGTTGGCCGTGTCGACGATAAAATGGTCGTTGACCTCAACTATGACGAAGAGGCCTACGAAGGCGGCCCGGTTGCAGACATTCCGCTTGCGTTCATTCCAAGCACGGGCGAAGTAACCCTGCTTCAGATGGACGGCGAGATTGAAAAAGCCCAGCTTATCAAAGGGCTTGAAATGGGCAAGGAAGCAATCAAGAAAATCGTCGAGCTTCAGCGAAAAGCACTGCGCGAAAAATACGCGTCAGAGACTGTTGGCGATGATGAGGAAGTAACCACCTCCCCAGCACATGCGCCTGTATCAGACGCACCCGATGCATCATCGGGCAATCAAGACTACTAATCAGGTGAAATTATGGAAAACGAAAGCATGAAACAACATCTCATTGAATGCCTCCAGCGCGGCGTCCGCTACGATGGGCGCAAGCTGAATGAATTCCGGCCGGTCGTGGTCGAACGGGGCATCTCGTGCAATGCAGAAGGATCTGCACGCGTCAAGCTCGGCAAGACTGAAGTCGTTGCCGGCGTCAAATTGATTATTGATAAACCCTATCCGGACACGCCCGATCAGGGCAGCCTGATGGTTAATGCAGAATTTTTGCCCATGTCCTCTCCCAATTTTGAGTCAGGGCCGCCAGGCATGCCTGCCATCGAAGCAGCACGTGTTATTGACCGCGGTATTCGCGAGTCAAAAGCAATTGATGTCTCCAAATTGTGCATCAAAGTCGGCGAAAAAATCTGGATGGTCTCCATCGACATCTGCACCATCAATGATGATGGTAACATCCTCGATGCAGGAGGCCTTGCTGCGCTTGCCGCACTCAAGGACGCGTGCTTCCCGTCCTACGATGGCACCGAGCTTGATTACAAAAAGAAAACAACAAAAAAACTTCCGCTGGACAAATACCCATTGCCCATTACCGTCTACAAAATCGGCAAGGTGCTTCTGGTTGATCCGTCGCCGGAAGAAGAAGCAGTGTGCGATGCGCGGCTGACCGTGACCACGATGAAAGGTGGTGAGCTGTGCGCGCTCCAAAAAGGCGGCGACAAGCCCATGTCCATTGACGAAATCAGTACGATGATTGACTTCGCGCTTGAGAAAGCAAAAGAGCTTCGCGAACTATTCATGTAGGTGACGCACATGGAAAAAACCACTGAAAAATACACAAAATACGAGCGGGCACGCATGATTGGCAGCAGAGCCCTCCAGATTTCCATGGGCGCACCGCCAATGATGACCCTCGACAAAAAAGCGCTTGAGGCACTCCGGTACAACCCGCTTGAAATCGCAAAACAAGAGTTTGAGCTTGGTATAATCCCTCTAAAAATAAAGCGGCCCCTGCCAGGCGACAAGAAGCGAAAAGTCAAGGATAAGAAGGAATAATTTTACTGTTTTTTTTCTTTTTATACTTTTTTTTTATGGCTCTCTTTTTGGTATTTTTTTACGGTATCCTTGTTATATGCTTGATTTGATAATCTTCATAGTCTTCGGGAGGTGCTTCTTTTTCTTCTGTTTTTTTCATTTCTTCTTTTGTTTCTTTCGCCTCTTCTGCTTCACCAACTTCTTTGAGCGCGTCAATCGCCTGTTCCCTCGGCGTGCCGGTTATTTTGGCGCATTCCTCTTTGAGCTGCAATTCAACCGTTGCCATCTGCTCTTCAGTGAGCTGGCGTGGAAGCCAGACAAAACTCAATTCGTCGTTTGACATTCTCGGAATGACATGCACCATGCAATGCGCGCTTTCCTGCCCTGCCGGTACACCGTTGCAGATGAGCACATTGGTTCCCTGCGCATGAAGGGCGTCAAAGAGCGCCATTGAAATTTTGTTTGCAACCACATACAAGTGCGCTGCCATTTCGTCCGGCACGTTTTCAAGAATCGGAAAATGCGCTTTGGGCATGACCACAACATGCCCGGGTGTTGCCGTGGGAGATGCCAGCACGGCAAATACTTTGTCGTCTTCATAGATGAACGGCTTTGACGGCAGGTCAAGGATTTTGCATTGGTCGCAGTTCATGGTTTTTGTCTCACGCAAACAGTTTTGCTATGCTGTCAAGGCTTTTTTCATTGCTGGCTTCTTCGCCTTTTTCTTCGTTTCTTTCTTCTTTCTCTTCATCTCCACCGAGCATTTTTGCCATGCTCCTTTTCAGCACGGTTTTGAGGCCTTCTGCCTCTTTTTCATCAAGCTCTTTTTTGGGCAGGTAAAACGCCGTAACTCCATCCCCTTCTCTCCGCGGGATGATATGCACCATACAATGCTGGGCTTTTTGTCCGGCGGCGACGCCGTTGGCAAGAAATATATTTGTGCCTTCTGACTTGAACGCTCGAAGCATGGCATGCGATATTTTTTTTGCCGCAACACTTATTTTTTTAACGACGTCATCAGGCATGTGGGGCATGACTGCGTAATGTTCTTTTGGAAGCAGCAGCACATGGCCGGGATTTGCCGGGTTGATATCAAGAATTCCCATGCATGCCTCATCTTCATACACTTTTTTTGACGCGACCTTTCCGGCGATGATATGGCAGAAAATGCACTGCTGTTTTTGGAGTTCAGCGATCTGCTCGGGCGGAAGCTGGGCGTGTTGTTCTTCAGTGAGCTGCTGCATACCCTAATTTAATGTGCAAGAAGTTTAAAAAGGTTGTTAGCACAAACTTTATAATCCTGCCATCGCTTAAAACAAGCATGGTCAAACTCGTGCTTAACATCACTAAAACGCTGGAACAAAACGCAGCGGACTATTTTGAAAAAGCAAAAAAGGCAAAGAGAAAAATTGAAGGCGCCGAGGGCATGCTCGAACGGGCAAAAGCGAAACTGAAAGTGCTGGTTGAGAACGAGCTCAAGGAAGAATATCCTCCTGACGAAATCGAAGAAGCCCAAAACCGCCGGGAAAAAAAAGCGCAGGAGCAATGGTATGAAAAATTCAGGTGGTTTGTCTCATCAGAAGATTTTCTTGTCGTTGGCGGCAGGGACGCCACGACCAACGAAATCGTCATCAAAAAGCACACAGACAATAACGATGTCGTGTTCCACACCGACATGGCAGGCAGCCCGTTTTTTGTGGTAAAATCAGAGGGCAAAACACCCGGTGAACTAACACTTCAAGAAGTTACCAATGCTGTTTTCACGTTTTCCCGCGCTGCGAAATTGGGTCTTGCCACAGCGGGTGTTTTTTGGGTGACTCCTGCACAGGTTTCAAAACAGCCGAACCAGGGCGAGTTTCTTCCCAAGGGCGCGTTCATGATTCGCGGCAAGACAAATTATCTTTCTCCCAGTTTTGACCTTGCTATCGGCCTCAATGAGGACGGCAAAATTATGGCTGGGCCGCGCGCAGCAGTAAAAAAACACTGCGAAAAACAGCTCGTTCTTGAGCGGGATGAAGGGGCAAAACCGTCTGACACCGCGAAGCGCATTCGCCACATTCTCGGCGGCGACCTTGATACGATTATCCGCTGCCTGCCGTCTTGCGGCGCGAGCATACAGAAAGAGAAATTTCGCCCATCAAAAAATAATTAAAACTTCGGCATCGGCGGCATTTTGTAGGATGCCACTGGTTTTCTTTCTCCGATTATATCTTCGGTGTACGCATGCGGTTTTGGCGTGACGCGGTCAATCAGCTCTATCACAAAATAAAACAGCGGGAAAAACAATACGATCGCGAGGAAATACTGATAGCTCGGCGTGATAAGCCCGTACACAAACGGCGTGAACATCGCCAGCACATACGTCACTTCGCGGATTCTTCCAAAGTAGCGGATAAACGGCCTGCCCTTGATCCCATACACAATAATGATAAGCCCGTATGCCAGCGCGAGTGCAGCTATCGCATACTTGCTTGCCACGAGCGACGTAAATGTTCCGTTCGGTGCACGCAGCTGAGTGGTGAGCTGACGTATCCAATCAATGCCGACCCAGAACGGTATGACACCATTGCTGATGGCATTGCCGAATGAGGTACCTTCTTTTTCCTGAAAGAATTCCGCGAAAAACCAGCTTAGCCATATCGGCACAATAATCCACACCGTATTAAGATTAGTGAAGGAAATAAAAAATGCCTCAAACCACATCTTCAGCAAGCCCCATAAAAAAGTGAGAGCGCTGAGGGCGATAGTTTCGATGGCCATATATCATATCCTGTATGTTTTATTTTATAATGTTTGTGATGAATTTCAGCATACAAAATAAAAGTGCGAGGGAGGGGATTCGAACCCCCGAACCCACTAAGGGACAGGATCTTAAGTCCTGCGCGTTTGACCGGTCTTCGCTACCCTCGCCTGAGAATACAGTGATTTTATCGTGTTTAAAAAGGTTTCTTAGACTTCTGAAAAATCCGATTTAATGCTTCTCCTCTTTCAGTTCTTCCGCAATCTTTTCCTGCGCCTCCTCTTCTGCCTTAACCGCTTCAATGCGGTACTGATAGATTATCATCGCCGCGCGTAGCTGTTTTGCCAAATCTTTTGCATCGGACACGACCGTGCCGCCGAGGCTGGGCCGCTCGAGCTTGTAGATAAACTTGTCAATAATTTTTCGAATCAGCGCAAATTTTGGCCGGGATTCCCAGCGCGCCTTCAAATGCGTCATCAGGAAGCCGTTGAAGACAATCTCCACGTCGCCTTCATTGAGCGTGACGTGGCGTCCGTCAATACTATATTCCCGTTCAATCATATGGTTTCCTGCTATCACCACATCAAGGACTGATATATGCAGGGGGGTGAATTTGCGGTGGAGCTGGAAGCTGACCACGGATGTTTTTCCATCCTTTGCAACTTTGTGTTTCTGACTGATGATCTCTTTTTCATATTTGTTTACGCGGCACCATGCTTCAACCAATTCAAGAAGCTCTTTGTACCTGAACGGTCCATTGTACCTGATAATCATCCGGTCAACATAAATCTCGCGTTCCATGTCCGAGAGCAATTCGAGATTGAACCGCTCTTCCCGTGACGGCGAATAGTCCGGGTCAGTTGGTTTCATGCCATGCATGGTGATATCCATCGTTTCACTCCTCATTACTCAACTTTGTATTGGCTTGCGTTCAGATAGCTACTCAGCGAAAAATACAAATCATTCGCGTGATCCGTCAGCATATTAATATATTTTTTCGTGATGTACCAGTTGAAGTATCGGTCGAAAATGTCGCGGATGAACGTGAGCAGGGGATGGCGGTCCCAGTACCCCTCATAATCGACGATAAGGTACCCAGTAATCTGGATGTCAATGCTGCCGTGGTTCATTTTTCTCTTCTCACCACGCACCATGATCTCGACTTCTTTCATATGCTGGACTGTTATAACAATTTTGAAGACTCCTTTAAAATAATCCGTGTACTTTTTCCAGGGCAGGAATTCAAGGTCAATATTTTTTCCCTTGTCCGTTACCATCTCCTCACTGCGATGCTCTCTCTTGTCATAAAACTTGTCGCGCTGCCAGAAGTCAAGAATGCGAAAGAGCTCACGGTAATTAAAATAGCCCTCATACGATATCTTTTTGACAATGTATTTTTGTTTTTCGCCCATCCGTGCACCTTACCACATGTCATCAAAGATGTCGCTGTGGGATTCCATATCAAGGAATTGCTTGATGCGCTGCTGGAGCTTTTGCGCATTGTACCACAGCTTGTCTTGATACACGGTACTGATGTCTTGGCGCATTAAAAAATAGTTGTAAAACGTGCGCCAGAGCCGCTTGGCCTTTGAGTCTTCCCACTGGCTCAGGTAATCTAATTCCACTTCAGCACGGATGTCAATAAGCATACGTGCCCGCGTTAATTTTCTCTTTTTGCCGTTGCGGAGCGTCTCCACATAATTGACATCCCACAGGTGGATAAATGCATAGACGTTATTGCGGACGTAGTCATTGAGCGGGCGTTCGCCTTTCCAGGTAATTTCAATCTCATTTCCCAGCGGCTTTGTTTTTTCCTTATAACGCGTCTCAAAGAAGGTGTATTTTCGCTCCTCATACCACGAGCGCATGACGCGGTACAGCCCATCAAAATCAAATGCCCCTTTGTACCGAATGCGGTTCATCGGCTCAAGGGAAGTAATTATCGACACAGCGTCACCTCACGCTGGCTATCAACAAAACGGTGTTTATAAATATTCCTATGCGATTTATGCAGTCACTAGAATTTCTACGTCTCTGCCAAACACTCGCTTGAGGTCTTCAAAAATGGGCTCTTTGATAAATGCCTTTTGAAGGAGAGTAACCGTTGCAAGGTGTTTTTCAAATTCTTCCGGCGTTGTTTTTTCCAGTGTGCCGAGGCTGCCGTCTGGCCGCAGGGGCGCTTTGCTGTACTGTTTTTCTTCTTGGTCAATGTCGTGGATAATAAATGCAACATCCCCTAACAGCATGACCTCGCCATATTTCTCGCCATACTTGACACGGATGCGTGTTTTTTCCAGCTCCCGGCCGCGCATGCGCTGGAGGTATTCAACCATAAACTGGGTGAAATGCGCTGCTTCCTTTTTTGTTTTTTCAATGTCTGCCTTGTTGAGCGTGCCGGCATCGTATTGTTTTTTCGCCTGCATAATCTCATGCAGTATGCGGAGGTATTTTTGGGGAATTTTTCCGGCGTGAATCATCTCCGCCTCAAATAAGGTAATCATCTCATCGTCTTTGACGCGCTCAACGCCTTCAAGCTTGAGCAGGTCGCGGATTGCCGTGACCACATGCTCATAACTGTGGAGCATGGTTTCTTCCTCTTTCATTTTCTCAAGCTGGGTAAAGAGCCGTTTGATGCGTTTCAGGTAGTCGTCTGCATCACTCAACAGCTGGTCAACTTCTTTGCCCGTCAAGGTTTGTTTTGTGCCGTGCTCAATGTCTTTGCGGATTTTGATGTTGTTCTCGAGGATTTTGATGTATTTTTCTTCAAGGATTTTTTCTTTTTTGACAAAAATTTCGTGCATGAGCTCCGGCGTTTCTTTGGGCGTTGGCGGTGGCACGCCGTACATCATCAATGCGGCCTGTGACGGTGTGAGAATGGCGTAGAACGTATCTTCCATACCTATGTCTTTCAGCTTGAATTCGACGCGCTTCAGCATCTGCTCGCCACTGGACATGTACATGTCAATGGCTTCCATTGAGGGCTTGATTTTGCCCATGCGCAGCAGCTGTTTCCATGGCATGAAAATGCCACGGTCATAGAACGGCACGCCATCGCGGAGGAAGGTGAAAATAATGGGGTTAGCTTCCTTGATGGATTCCCAAAAGTCCGTCAAAATGTAGACTTGAATGTTGATTTTGTTGCGGATGCCGGTCATTTCGCCGGCTTCAACGCCCATGCCAATGATGATGGCGCGGAGCTTGTCTTTGAGCTCTCCCCTCGTCATTTTCTTGACATCAGTATCGTCGATAACAACGAAGACGTCAATGTCCGAGCTCTTGGTCGCGCGGCCCTGCGTGAGCGAGCCGGCAAGCACATAGCTCACGATATACTTTTCGAACTTTTTCAGCACCATCTTCTTGTGCACTTCTGCAATCTTGATGGCTGCGAGCATCCCAGTATCGTGCACCGGCGCGGCAAGCGCGAACAGTTCGAGCAAGTCGTATTTCGCGTCGTAGCACGACTGCCAGACTTCTGAAAGAATGATGGTTTGCGTGACAAAATTCTTGTTGATGTCTTCGCCGATTTTTTTGATGATGAGCGCGAGTTTGTCTTTGAGTTCAAACTTCGGCATGCGCTTGCTGTCAGAGTCATCGACAAGAATAAGCACATTGACTTTTTCGCGCTCCGCAGGATCCTTTGCCGGAGGCAGCAGGGCAATGCCCATGATATACTGGTCGAATTTTTCCAGCACTTCTTTCTTAAATTTTTCCAGCTCGTCTTTTATTTTTTTGAGCTTTTCCTGCACTTCCGGCGGCAGGTTTTTTGCCATGTCTTGCAGTTCCTGCTCGGTTGGTGCAGGCGATTCGGTTGCAGGCGCTGCGGGGGCTGTTGCCAGCGGGCTTTCCGGCTGTTCATCTTTTTTTTTCTTTGCCATAATTATCAGTACTCTCAGTATACATGAAAAGCGTATTTAAACACTTATATACTGGAGAATATAGATGTGCGACAAAAAAATCAGGACCTATGCCAAAAACATATACCCTCAGAAAACTCGTTTCTTCGACTTCTTAGGCCGGTTATGGCGCTTTTCAAGTCGACGCTGTTCTGAAATACTCTTCCAGTCAGTTTTCCACAGGGGGCGCCAGTGCTCAAGCTTTTCGTCGTTTTCCCGGACAAACACCTTGTCGAGTTCCGGCGGCTTCAGTTGGCTCACTTGCTTGATGCGGTCTTCAACGCCAGAAGCATACTTCTTGACTTTTTTGACCTTTTTTTCCTTGTCTTTTCTGCTCATACCACCCCCAGTTTTTTCCTCATATATAAAGTTTACCTGAATATTTATATATGTTAATCCCCTTGGAACTCCTATGGCAAAACCCAAATCCAAGCCTGCGCCATCAAAAAAATACTCGCCTGACGAAGTGCTCGAGCGTTTTCGCGCCAAGGATGATCCGGAACTGGGCCGCTACGCAGGCTACGCCGCGTCGCACCGGACAAAACTTGCAAAAGTTTCTGAAAAAGAAAAAGCGCGGCAGGAAAAAGAGGCGCAAAAAGAGGCAGAAAAGAAAAAACAATTCCAACAAGCAGTAACGCCTGAAGAGCTATACAAGGATGAGAGCGAATCAGCAATCGATGATACTGAATACGAAGACGACGACATGCCCTCAAGCGACATCAAAGGAAAAATATTTAGCAATTATCAGCCATTGTCATCAGCTCCGCAGCCGGGTACGCAGGGAAAACAAGCATCAACTACTCCTCCACCAATAGTATCTCCTCCCAAACCGTCAATGCGTGATTTGACTCGGATGTTCAACCAGAAATTTTCAGATGAGAAGAAGGAAGAAGAAAAAAAAGCTGCAGAAAACAAAAAAGAAAAAGCAGAGAAAACACCCACAAAAAAAGTAACGAAAAAACTCATCAAAAAAACAAAAACCGTGCACATTCCTGACGCCCCTGTTTCACCGGGGAAAAAATCATCGGCGCCGCCCATGCCGCCGGCGAAAAAAGTTGACGCGAAATACGTGAAACAGCAGCAGGAAGCGCTTCAGAAAAAACAGGAACAGGAAGAGAAATCAGCGGAAAAAAAAGCGTCAGCAGACGAAGCAGCGAAAAAAGAAGCTGAAAAACCTGCTGCTACCACTCCTCAACCGCAATCTTCAGGCCCTCACAAACGTAACCCTTTTCGGACCGGTTTCTGGATTGCCTGTGGCATTTTTGCGTTTCTGATAATCCTCCTCATTTTGTTCATCATCGCCATTGCCGCAATTGCTTCTATCACCCACGTTCCGCTGCTTGAAAACGGAACTCTTGTCTTGCCATGAAAAGCTTAATAAACACTGTTTATTCTTAGAATTGCATGGAGCCGGCATCGTCACCTCTTGAAAAAAAACGATTCTTCAATTTCGACATAGGCCATATTATGTTTCTGGTTGTGATTCTTATTGTCGTCATTGCTGCCGCAGGCGCGATTGTGTATTCCAGCAAGCGCTATGTCGCGCTCGGGCAGGATTATCAGGAAAACACCCGCGCGCTGGAAGCGAAAACAACTGAAGCAGCAGATCTCCAGCAGCGGTTGGATGACCGTGAGGCGCAGCTGAAACAGCTCAAAAACGAAGACCGCGCCGGCTCTGCAGCTGACCTTCTGGTGCGCCAGAAAAACAAAGACATTGAAAACTTAAAAAAACAGCTTCAAGAAACACAACTCGAGTTGAGCTCGCTGCAAAATTATTCCCGCTGCGATGAACTGCTCCAAGAATTCAAAGGAGAATACAACGACGCCGTTGACGAGTTATTTCAGAAGACCAAAGATGTCTGCGCCGAGCTGTATTTCGGCGGCACAACGTATGACAACCGCAAGCAGTTCAAATCCCTGATTGACGCCGAAGTTGATGTTGAAACGTACAAGGCGGGATATACCAATTTGACGACTTAAACAACTTAAGAATATCGTGCACTCATATCTTTCAATGCTTCTCGCGCTTGTTGTTCTGATTGTTCCCGCACGCCAAGAAACCGTATGCGAATAGGCTGGATACCAAACGACTCGTCAACCTGATATCCTTCAAGTTTGGTGTACCCCACTGCGTCGCCCTTTGTTCCTTCGCCCAAGCGAACATCACCGACTTCTTTCGGTGCTTGCGCGGGCGCCACGGGCGGTTGATATGATGGGCTTAATCCGGTTAATGATAAACCTCTTGACATGCTGCGTGTGAGATCACTGCCACCAAAGCTCAATGATCTGCTGCCCGTCTCACCATCTCCTCCCAAACCTAAGGTACCCAACGTAAATAGTTTTGCCACATCTAGTTTCATTGTAGCAGGATGTTGAGCCATGCGATAGACAAAAATTTCAAGTTCGCCTGCATTTGCAGCGGTTGTTGCGAGTTCTTCTGGCTGTAATGAAACAAGCATTTCTGCTTTAAACAACGTTGCATGATACGGGTCAGCAAGTATTTCTAAGTGCGCGTGATCGGATCCATTGACCATTTGTTTAATTGGTCTTCCATTATAGAGCGCAATAGCACCAAAATAATTATCTGCGTCGCCCAGCGGCGCGCGAATGGCAAGCGAGACATAAAATTCAGGAGAGAATTGCTCTTCCGGCGGCGCGCCTTGTTTTGCAAACGGAAGAAATGAAACAAGGTCAATTCTATTTCGCAATGAGGGTTTACCCGGTCGGCCTAACTCATTTCCCACACGCGTATCAAGTGTTTCCGGAGCCGGGCTCATGCGGCTCAACAGGGGCATTGTCCAATAAAAGTCCATGCCTTCATTCGGTACTAACACCTTTGCTGGCGCAACCACGCTTATATCCATCGGCGTCGGATACAAAAAAGTAACACCTTCTGGAAACTCATAAGCAAAATCAACCGTCCGGCGGATACCAGCCTGCGGGTCATTTTCTGGTGCGATCCATCTCAAACCTTCAATCTGGCTTCGGTCGCCTTCTAATGTTTTTGCAACCTGCCATGCGCGTTCAACTGCCTTGGCCTTGCGACTCTGCGCAATTCTTTCTTGAAGGGAAACAACAGCTGCGGTCATAAAAAGGGGAAATAAGAGGTAGTTTATAAACCTTGCTCTGTTCAGGGCTCTGTAGAAAAGAAGAGCAACAGCATTGTTTTGCATATCCTCTGCATCCGCCACCTCAATGATTAAGAATATAAAATTATTTAAACCTCCCTCTTTAAGCGGGGACTGATGACAACTGCCTTGGAGCCCGGTTTTGAAATCAATCTTGCAACGCTTCTCGTTGGTGTTGACACGCTCTGCGGCGGCAATGTTGGCGGTTCTTCAGCTGAACGATTCATTCTTGATACCTGGTCGTCAGGAAAACAACTTCCGCCAATCTATCATGACACCAATGCGGCACTGCTTAGAAGAAGCAACGGCGCGTCTCCAACTACTCGAGATACCGTGTGTGATTTTGTTGTGGACTATGAACTGCGGGATCTTCCGGCGCAGGTACGATGCGATGCTGCAGATTTTGCTCCTGCGCGCCGCGCCTATGTTAACCACCTTTGTACAGCGCTTGATGTAATTCTCCAAACTATGTTTGGGCATGCCACAGGCGAAAAAATGCCGTCATTCGACGAGCGGCGTGCAGCCGTACTTCTCTCTTCATCAGGGAGTGTGGTGATTGATCCTGCGCCTGCGCGTGAAGTTCTTCGAGAGGCACTTGAGAAAGCAGGATATGGGTACAGAACCGGCGGCAATCTTCGTGAAAATGTGGTGGTATGGCGTGACCAGCGTGTTGTTCCTGTACAGTCTGTTGGACAGAAAATGGCTGAAATAAAAACTGAATTAACGGGCTTATTAAGAGAACGAATACTCTCTCGTCTTACGGTCTCACCTCCTAATTACTGGCCACGATTGGAAGATACGCCGTTTACCAATCACACGTTACGTTTTACTACAGACCAGCATTATACTGGATTTAGTCAGTACGATGGCGGCACTGATACCGCTGGTGTGCCTGCATTGCACGGTCTTTTTGAATTCAACACTGATCATCCCGTGACTCGAGAAAATCTCTATCACCTTGTTGCGCACGAAGTCTTGGCACATTACCCATCGCAGGTCATGTGCGATCTGGGATACCGCAGCGGCAGATTACCCTTTGAGGCAACCGTCGGAACCATGTGCACTCCCAGTACTATGCTTGAGGAAGGCACGGCAGAAAATATGCTGTATACTATTTTTGGTTCACGTCAAAATGCAATCGATGCTTTAGGGGCAGATCTTGCCGTGGTGCTTGCACTGAACGACCTTGAAAACATTGCAAAAAACAATGTGGGCATTCTTCGCCTGCGCGAAGGATGGCAACCTAATGCCGTGAAACAATATGTGGCAGAACAGTGTGTGCAACAGGATTCTATTGTGGATAAAATGTCACGAGATTGGGCATCTAATATTATTATCGCACCGATGTATGGGCCGGCATATTATCATGGAACAGAAGTTGTTTCAAATGCACTTGCGCGGTATGGCCCGATGTCTGTTGCGCGCGTTGGTTTTCATTTTGATGGATTGGTTGACCATCGCACGTTTGAACAGCATTTGTCGTCTTAAAACCGTCAACGCTTAAACATCTTCTCGACGATATCCATCGTGTACAGTATCGTCGCGTGCGCCTGTGCTTTTGTTGGGATAAAGGGCTCGTTCTTTTTGTGGACGGATGAAATGCGCACATTGTTGATGAGATGGATTTGCTGGGTGACCGCCGGGTCAAACGGAATGTTTTTCTCCTTCAATTTTGCGACCAGCGTGCCCAACCCAATGCCCGGCTGGGTTTCGAGAATGTCCTTGCCGATGACTTCAAAATATTTTCTATGAAGGGCAGTTTCAAGAATTCTGCCGCACAGCACGATGGTGCTTCGGTAGCACGCAGCGTCAAAACATCTGCCCAGTTCAGTGATGTCAGCATGGATTTCATCTTTGATTTCTTCCGGTAGGCGCGGAAGAGTGATGGTGATAAGTCCGAGGTCGGGGGCTTGTGGTCTATGGTTTAAATGCGATCGCATTTGTTCAACAATCTTCTGCATTTCTCCGTAGCGCTGGGGCAGCGAAGCGAGAGATGCCTTTTCAAATTCCTGCCGGAGCGGAATATCCTGTGCCAGAATTTCCTTGCTTATTTTTTCAACGGCTTCCTGATAATACGATGCTCGCTTTGTTTTGTAGTCATAGAGGTTCTTGACTGATTTTGCGTCGCTTGTTTCGGTGCTGTATTTCAGCGCGCCTTTGAGCGCATCGGAAAGTTTGGAAAGGGTAGTGGGGAGAGGCATGAGGAAAGAAAACAGTAGGCAGGATTAAAAAGATTGTGGTGACTTTAGTTTATCATCAAAACACTTTTTTGTCTGCTTTTCTCTCAAAACATCTTGTCAACCACTGGACATGCCAATTCTGCGTTAAAACCACCGACCATAAGCTATAAGCCCCAAACGCACTACCACTGGACACTGGACAGATGCGCGTGAGGTATATAAACCCTGACACCTCTGTTTTGGTTATGGCAACTCATACCATTTCCCGTGACATTCCGCTGGCAGAAATAACCCTGCGCAAATACGAAAAGCCACTGGCCATGGAACGGCGCGAACTCGTACGAAAACTTTGTCTCTCCACAGGCCTGCTCCAGCCCGGTGACTCGCGGGACATCATTGTTGATATTCTCTACACGCTTTTGAACGTGCGAAAAGATAAGCGTATGCTTTCCAGCGATGAAATCAGAGACCTCATCATCATCGGCAGAGAGCAGGGAAAACTCAAGCTTGTCGGCATTGCTTCATCAAACATCCGGCGCCAATTAAAGCGCCTGCGCGAACTCTTTTTGGTTGAAAAAGTCAAAAACAGGTACCGCATCAATGAGCACGACTACCTCCACACCATCTTCAGTGAAAAAATCGAGCAGTACCTGCTCGGCTCGGTTGTTGGCCGCGTGCGGGAATACATTACCAAGGTGGATGAGGTGTTTTGATAAATCACGGTAAACTATTTAAAACATTCATCCTCTCTTTCATATCATGCCCCTCAAACTCGTCGTCTTCGACATGGACCAGACACTGGTCAACTCAACCGCATGCATCTGCAATGCAACAAACGCCGGTTTGAAAGCAATCGGCAAGCCAACCATGGCGCCGGAAAAAATTCGCCCAAAAATTGGCATGCAGACCTGGCGGTTTCTGCAGCTTTTCTCCGGCGAGAAAGATATCCAGAAATCAGAGCAGCTCATCACTGCCTACAAAGCCTATTTCAAAGAGCACTGCCTCAAAGAATGCACGCTCTACGATGGCGTGAAAGAAACGCTTGCAGCATTGCAGCAGAAAAAAATCCGGCTGGCAATTGCTACAACAGCAAAACTTGAGCTTGCTGTCCGCCTGCTCAAAGGCCTTGGCATTGTTGACTATTTTGACTTGATGGTTGGCGAAGAAGTCATCCATCACGAAAAGCCTGATCCGGAAAGCCTCTTCATGATCGCTGACCATTTCAAGATTGATCCGGATGACGCGTTCATGGTCGGCGATACAGTTATGGACGTCGAAGCAGGAAAAAGCGCAGGGATGCACACCGTTGCAGTCACCTATGGCATTGACTCTCGAACAGAACTTGAAGGGGCCGAGCCCGACCATCTCATCAATTCGATGCACGAGCTTCTTCCCCTCCTCGAGACCCATGAGCGACGATGATGCTAATGATGAACACCGATGAATTCTACGAGCCGCGAGAAGACTCTTTCCTTCTTGCGACGCAGGTAAAAAAATACACCCGTGGAACAGTTCTTGATATGTGCACCGGCACCGGCATTCAGGCGATCACCGCAGCAAAAAAGAAAACCGTTCGTTTAGTTCTTGCCGTCGATATCAACAAAAAAGCTCTTGGATACGCCAAAAAACATAATTCCCACAAAAAAATAAAATACTTATATTCGGACTTGTTTGACAACATTACTGGAACGTTCGACACTATCATCTGCAATCCCCCCTACCTTCCGAATGAGCCCAGGCTGAAAGACATCGCGCTGGACGGCGGGAAAAAAGGATATGAGTTTATTGCACGTTTTCTTGCCACGACAGGAGAGTTTTTGAAAAAAGGAGGCAACATCCTGCTGGTTTTTTCCTCACTCACCAACCAATCAATTGTTGACCAGCTCATCAGCCGCCAAGGACTTCTCTTCACGCAACTCTCATCGCAACGATTTGATTTTGAAGAATTGTTCGTCTACAAACTCCAGTATCCTCCTTTCATCCAGCAAGTGTATTTCCGAGGAATTACGCACATCAATCGCTTTGCCACTGGCCACCGCGGGTTTATTTTCACTGGGCTTTTCAAAACCAAAAAAGTTGCCATCAAAATCCAGCGGCCCGATACCGCAGCGCATGGTACGGTTGCGCGGGAAGCGACCGTGCTGAAACAGCTCAACAAACATCACATCGGCCCCCGTCTTCTGTTTGCGAAGAATAATTATTTTGTGTATGAATTTGTATTTGGCTCTTTTATCCGCGACTTTGTTAAAACAGCTTCGTCCGCCGCAATCAAAAAAATGCTTGCGAACGTATTTTTACAAATGAAAAAGCTTGACGAGCTCGGTTTCACGAAAGAAGAAATGCATCACCCGTTCAAACACATCATCATTTCAAAACACAAACCCGTGCTCATTGATTTCGAACGGTGCACAAAAACAGCAAAGTCGCATAATGTGACACAATTCTGCGAATGTGTTGCGCGGATGGCGCCGGAGCTTCGACGCGCCGGTGTGCTGGTTGATGCCGATAAACTCCGTTGGTACGCTGCTCGGTACCGACATGATATCTCTGTTTTCAAAGAACTCATCACCTATATCCATGCTGCGTAATTGATTATCACTTGGTTATTTCAACTGCTTCCTGCCCATTTTTCTCATGAGCCACAGCCACATCCGCTTGGAAATGGATGTCTCTTCTGCTCCTGCAAGATACTGCTCAATAAGCTGCCGGAGAAGCGGCGGATGGCCGCTTGAAATTACGTCAACCCCATTTTTGATGTGCCACTTTAATCGGTTTATATTATCCGTACCCAGTGAAACAACACACATATTCCGCTGGTGCGCTTTTCTGATAAAACTTTTTGTCAGCAGCAATGCGCCGACGTATCGGGCGCCGATTTTCTTGGCGCGCAGGAGCACCTTGCGCTGCGGGAGCAGGCCGAAACAGCAATATTCCAATTCAGGATACTCCTGGGCAATCCTGCGCAGCAGATGATAATTGATGCACAAAATAACAACGCGGCTTTCAAGCTTCTGTTTCTTTATTTTTTTAATGCATTTCCGGTAATCAAATATTCCACTGTTCAAATCCTTAATGTCTAAAATCAGTTTTGTTAACGGGTATTTTTTTACGAGCACCAGTACATCATCCAGCGTTGGAATCGTGCTGCCATCCTTCAGCCGCACTTTTTGCAGCGTCTTGAGCGTTTTCGTATTGACAAGTCCGCTCCAGTTCGTGAGCCGGTCAAGAATCGCGTCATGGAAAAGCACAAACTCTTTGTCACGCGTCATGCGCACATCGACTTCAATCATGTCGGGGTGCTGAGCCAGGGTTTTTTTAATGGCCTCCATGCTGTTCTCAAATGCATTGCCCTTTCCTCCGCGGTGGGCAACAACGATGTATTTGTGCACCATAGTCTTTTTTAGCGGGAAGAAGTATTTAAATCTTCTATCCCCTACCAAAATTCCAGACAGGGCACTATTCAGCATAAACAATTTAAATACCAACTGTGTATGCCCTAACAGAGGTGATGGCATGCGAAGATTCCTTTCAGGTAGCCTGTTTACCATGGTCGGCCTTTTTCTCGTTGATGCCAGTTACCCGCTCAGTTTTTCGATTCACCACCTTGTTCGTTCCTTGCTCGTTGTCTCCGTTGTAACCGTAATTTCCCTTGTTGCACTCATGCTCGTTCGCCGCCAGCAAATTACACTCACTGCGCCTCTTCCACGGCTGCGAGTGTCATTCAAGGAAAAAATAGCCCAACTCCGGCTGAAAAAGAACACTGAACACGAGGTGCATGCAGCCAAAGAGCGTGTTGCCTACCAGCACCAGCGCATCATAAAAAAGCTCGGCAAGGCGCATGATATTTCTTTTCATACAACACAGCATGTGAAGGTGCAGCAGAATCTTGGCTTTTTGAAGAAAAATTGAGAAACTTAATTAACTCTCTCCCTTTCTTTTTTTGTATGGCCTCGTTTAACGAGCGTGTTTGGGCACTCTGTGCCAAAATACCGAAAGGAAACGTCACGACCTATCAGGAGATTGCACATGCGCTGGGTACGCGTGCCTACCGAGCGGTCGGCAATGCACTCAATAAAAATCCGCATGCGCCGGTTGTGCCGTGCCATCGCGTGGTGAAAACTGACGGAACGCTTGGCGGCTTTGCAGACGGGTGTGCTGCGAAAGAAGCGCTGTTGAGGAACGAGGGCGTTGCATTCCACAAAGGTACGATTGTTGACTTTGACAAAAACTGCTTTAAATTCAAATAATTATATAAACCAGTGCACTGTTTTTTCTCTCATGAACATCAAAATCTACGAGGAAAAAGAAATCCATCCACATGCTTTCGCGCTCCTTGAGCAGCACGGTCACCATATCACCACCGACTCTGAACGGGCAGAGGCAATTCTCATTCGCACGGCAACCCACGCCGATAAAAAATTTATTGACCGGCATTCAAAACTGAAATACCTTTTGCGCGCCGGCGCAGGGCTTGACAACATCAACATTGATGAATGCCGGCAACGCGGCATTATTCTTCTGAATTCCGCCGGCGCAAATGCGAACGCGGTTGCTGAATACACGATTGGGCTCATGTTTGCCGCGCTGCGAAAAATTTCTGTGGCAGACCGGCATGTGCGTGGTGGCGGCTGGGATCGTTATTCATTTCTCGGCGCTGAACTGCAGGGAAAAACAATAGGCCTTGTCGGCTTCGGCGCGATTCCCAAGCTCGTTGCGAAAAAACTGCAGGGATTTGACGTCAAGATTCTTGCCTATGATCCCTTTTTGAAAAAAGAACAGATTGAGATATTTCCCAACACTCATCAGATGGCTGAACTGCATCACCTTCTGCAAAAAAGCCAGATTGTTTCAATTCACGTGCCGCTGGTTAAAGAAACTGAATATATGATTGGCGCTGCTGAGCTCAAACTTCTCAATCCCGGAACCGTGCTGATTAATACATCGCGCGGCAAAATTGTTGATGAAGAAGCACTTATTCCTCTTCTCGTATCACAGAAACTTATTGCAGCGCTTGATGTTTTTTCCGAAGAGCCGCTCGGTGAAAAAAAAATTGCTGCGCTAAAAAAACTTGACAACGTGATTCTGACCCCTCATATTGCGGCTATGACTCCAGAAGCCCACGAGGCGATGGCAGTGGAAGTTGTGAAGAAGTTCTGTGAGATGGTTAAGAAATAATGGCTAATCGAATTAATTCTTGTGTACTCTTCTTTACCGTTGCTCAATATCAATAACCGTATTAATAAGCCGTGCGAGATAGCGTGTCTTTGCTACTGCAGAGCCAATGGTGCCCGTGGTGTCACGCGCCGAGACAATGCCTATAAGTTCGCCAGTGTGTGCATCCACAACTGGCCCGCCGCTGATACCTTCCACGGCGCGTGCGCTGGTCGTGAAGAAATTATTAAACGGGCGGCCGATTTCTTCTGCATTTCCGTGGACTGCCGGTTCAAGCACCTTTCCTGTTTGCTCATACTGTTTTCCGTTCAGTATGCCATACATCCTGACCTGTTGGCCACGAGTTGGTTCTGCAGGAACATATCGAGGAATCATATCCGACGATGCACCTGCCGGGAGTTGTTCTTGCTCAAGCGCATAGCCCAGCGGCGTTGGTATCGGTTTTCCTTGCAGGCCTGCTTTGACGAGTGCAAGGTCATTGCGCATATCAACATTCGGAACACCCAGCGGGTAGTCTTTGCCGTTGATACGCACGCCGAAATTCATATATCCCGACGTGATGGGCAGGCAATGTGCTGCAGTTACCAGCCAGCCATCCTCTGTGAGAAGTAGGCCTGAACACAATGTTCTTTCGATATACAAAATCTCAACGAGATTATCTTTCACATTTCTGTGTGCATTTTGCGGCGATCGCCCGACGGGATTGCGCATATATGTTTGCAGTGCGACAAGGCCGTCGATGTTTTCCTTCTGTGGTTTTTGTGGCGCAGCGGATGCTTCATCTGCTCCATCAGATCCATTCATTTCAGGAGCATGGTCTGTTTTGCGGAGATTGATACCTGCTTCGTGTGCTGCTATTTCGAGCGGCGCATACAGTGCTTCGCTGGTTGAGAAATTTCCCTGGGTGCGGAGAAAAGTGGAAAGGCTTAGATATCCAAATGCAGCGAGTGCCGCAGCTCCAATACCTGCTCTCTTTGCCGCTCGTCCAATCGTTGTGGTGATAGTCATGTCTCTTAGCTTGTATTTTCAGTCTGCTTTCTACCACCCAGAATTATTTTTTCTTCTTTGTCTTTTTGATTTCTTTTTCAAGGTCGAGCTTGTCGAGCAGTTCCTTGTACCGGTTTCGGATGGTGACTTCAGTCACGCCGGCAACATCTGCCACTTCGCGCTGGGTGCGTTTTTCACCGTGAATCAGCGCCGAAACATACAGCGCAGCGGCGGCAATACCCGTTGGTCCACGTCCTGAAGTGAGCTCTGCTTTTTGCGCTTTTTCAAGAACTTCAATTGCCTTGGACTGGGTTTCAGCGCTCAGTTTCAAAGATGAGGCGAAGCGTGCGATGTAATCCGCCGGGTTTGACGGCAAAATCGTGATGTTCAGCTCTCGGGTAACAAAGCGGTAGGTTCGGCCGACTTCTTTCTTGTCGATACCGGATGCTTCGCTGAGTTCGTCGAGCGTACGGGGCACATCATGGCCTCTGCAGGCAGCGTAGAGCGAACCTGCCACCACACTTTCCATGCTTCTTCCACGGACCAGGCCGCGCTGGACTGCCATAGTATAAATTCTGGCAGCTTCTTCTTCAACTGATTTTGGCAGCTTTAAGTAGGATGAAACTCTCTTGAGTTCAGCCAGTGCAAGCTTCAGGTTGCGTTCGATGGCGGTGCTGATGCGGTACTGCCACTTTCTAAGCCGGAAGAATTTGTTTTTGTCCTTGCCCTCGAGCCGGTACAGGTCAGCTTTTTGGCCGACTTCAGTGCCAAGGCCTTGGTCGTACTGCGTGTACGTCATCGGGGCGCCAGTACGCCGCTTGTTTTCCCCATCGTCAGAATCAAATTCGCGCCATTCCTGCTCGAAGTCCACCATACGGTCTTCGACCACGAGGCCACAGTCTTTGCAGATAACTTCGCCTTTGTCGCGGTTGTGAAAAAGATTAATACTGTCGCATTCAGGGCATTTTTTGACAAAACTCATCATGGCAGACCACCATAGTTACTGTTTCTTCCCCTGCGGTCCCCACCACCAATTTCATTAATTTTATAAAGAAAATCATGTTCTGCTATATAAACCTTTCGCTTTTTCTTTATAAAACCACAAACTTAATAAAAACTGAACACTCCGGGTATAAAAAGCTACAGGGTGATACTATGGTTCGCGGCGTTATTGTCAAAATCAACGAACAGCGCGGTGCTACGGGCGGGCAGCTGTCCGGCACGGTCAAGCGCGAAGATACTGGTGCAGTAATCCCATTCAAGACATCTCTTTCAGGCATGTCCAACATTGGCGAGGGTGATTGGGTTTCCGGCACCGTTGGTGTTGGGAAACGCATGATGACTAATGTCAAATTCGCCCAGCGTGGTATGCGCTCGGGAGTGGCGGGAAGGACGAGGAAACAGTAAGATACTTTTTTCTTTTTGTAAAATTTTATAAACCCCCCATCGCTTTTAATCTTCTATCTGCCGCAGTCGCATAACCCGAGACAACATTTTTTGCTTCGCAAAAAAAGCTTGGGCAACGGCGTTGCGTGTTGAAACAAGATTAATAAACCACCTCATCCAGCTCTTTTTTCATTTGCCGCAGTCGCATAACCCGAGACAACCTTTTTGCGCTGATGCGCAAAAAGCTTGCACACGACGAACATTTTCGCCTTCGGCGAAAACAGCGCTTTGCGCATAACGACAAAACTTAAAAACAAAACTCCAAATCACATTCACATTGCCGCAGTCGCATAACCCGGTATTGCGCAGCCCTGGAAAGGCTGTTTCCGCAAGGATGTCCCGGTTCAAATCCGGGCTGCGGCGTATTATTTTTATTGCCGAGCGAAGCGAGGCCGGGACTCCGAACGAAGTGAGGATGTCCCTCTTTTGGTCAAGCTTTTTTGCTTGCAAAAAAGATTGTGCAGGTTCCCAAATCCGGGCTGCGGCGTTTATTTTTTTTTCACAACCTTTTTAACCACCACTTCTTCTGAATCATCCATGAGCCAGAAAACCCCGCTTACCTATTTCCTGCTGTCAGTCGTTATCACTGTCGTACTCGTCGTCTCCACCAATGTCTTTACTTACTACAAGCTGACCACTGGTGTCAACCAGCAGCTCCAGACATTCCAAACGCAGGTCAGCGATGCACTGCACGGCACGCAGGAATCACTGCTCGACGCTATCAAACAAGAACATACCTACGGTGTCACCCAGCGCGCTGCCTTGGAAAACAAGACGATTGAAAATTTTAAAAAATTGCAGGATGTTATCAATCGGCAGGCAACACAAATTAAACTCGATCTTGAATCACAAGCATCAAACATTGAAAACGTGCGCCAGCAGGCTGAAGCGGGATTGGGAGATATTTCACAACAGGTCGGCGGGCTGAAAAAGAAAAGCTCCGAGCTGGAGAGCAAAATTTCAGAAATCAATGTGCAGAGTTCTGATTTTTCCGCGATTGTGCAGGACGTGGTGAAAGCAGTGGTTAGTGTTCGCACACCGAGCCAGCAGGGCAGTGGCGTATTCTATGACGGCCGTGGGTACATCGTCACCAACAAACACGTTATTCAGGATGCTTCATCAGTTCAGGTCATCGACTATGCCGGGCGTGTGTATGCCGCGCAGGTTATCGGAACCGCGACGAATGCAGACATCGCCATACTAAAAATCAGCGGGCCTGATGCGTTTCCATCGCTTTCGTTTGCTTCCGAAGATTCTATTCGTGTCGGCCAGCGCGTTATTGCCGTGGGCAATCCGCTTGGCCTCTCGTTCAGCGTCACCGAAGGAATCATCAGCGCCGTGAACAGAGTCATTGACGCGAGTGGTGTTCCATACATTCAAACCGATGTTTCTATCAACCCGGGGAATTCCGGCGGTCCGCTGGTTGACGCGGGCATGCATATTGTGGGCATTACCACGCTGAAATTCCAGCAGGGCGAAGGTCTCGGCTTTGCGCTGCCGTCAACGATTGTTCAGCAGGTTGCTGAGCAGGCGATTTCTTCGTAAGTTTCTCAAAACAGAAATATTTATAATACTGTGCCGGTCTTTTCATCACGAGGCATATGGACAACGCAAAAATTCTGGCAACTGCACTCGTATTTTTCTTACTTAGTGCGCTGCTCACTACAGTTGTCGCTGCTGAAGAAAATGTTTCAGCACCTGAACCGCCGGCAGAAGAGCCGATACCTGAGCCGGTTGCTCCTCCTGCGCCCATTGCAGAACCGGCTACACCACCCGCTGCAGAACCAACACCTCCTCCAACACCTGAGGAACCCGAGGAGATTATTGATTTTGAGCTGGTAAATGTCACCCCTGACGATGCGCAGACGGGGGACGTGCTGCTCAAGATTATGATAAAAAACAGTGGGAACACCAAGCTTGAAAATCTAGTGCCCGTTGTTGTCGCACGCGGCTTTTCAACCTATGATACCATTCCCTTGAAATCACTGACTCCTTTCCGCGTCGGTGAACTGTTTGTGTCCGGCCATATTGCTGACGCAGGCGACATTCTGCTCACCATCAAAATCAACGACAAAATATTCTACGACACCATCAAAGTCATTGAAAAAGAATCAGTCTCTGCCCAAGAACGGTTGGCAACCGAGGTGGCTCGGGAAAAAGAGATCGGCAACTTCACCGCGCAGGTTGCCGCATTAAAAACAAACTATGATGCACTGGAACAAGAAGTCCGCGAAAAGAAAAAAGGTTATGACTTGTCTGACATCAAGCTTGATGATTTGAAAAAATACTTGCTTGCTGCCGATGCCGCTGCCGTGAATCGCGACCTTGAAAAGCTCAAGACCAATGTGATTCAGGCGCGCGGTGAATATGTTGACCAGAAAGAACGGCTGGCCGCTGCGCAGAAAAAGTCATTCATGAGCGTCATCCGTGACAATATCATTTTTATATCGGCAATTGCCGGTGGCATCGTGACTATTTTCGCCGGCTATGAGTTGCTGAAGAAAAAACAGCAGGGCATTGTTGAAAAAATAAAAGAGATTAAGACAAAAACTGCTGCGCGCCGGGAAAACAAGAAGGCAGGGAAGGAGAAAAAACAGAAAAAAGCAAAACCAAAAAAGAAAGCGCAGAAAAAAGAGAAAAAGGAAGCAAAGAACGAGAAATCAGACACAGAAGCCATTGACGCTCCCAGTTCATCAGATTCTTCATAATTCTTGATCTTTTTTTACTTTTTTAGCTGGTGTTTGCTATCAGAAACAGCACAGCTAATCCGACAATGCTTGTCGTGAGTGCAATTTTGAGCAGGAGTGCGTCATCCATAACTGTTGTTGATGAAGCAGGCTTTAACTATTCTTGTTGTAGTGATCAAAAAGAAGAGTTTATAAATCCCTGTTTGTTTCCGTAGTGTATGCAAGACGCGCTGAACCTCCTCGTCAAATACGGCCATGTGAATGATCCTTCTCGTGCCCCTGATTTTCGGGCCGCAGACATTCCACCACAAAAAACCATGCGCAGTGTTCGTCCGCCCTTTTTCGGCGATGCAACGCACATCCAGCCGGGAGTTCCCGGCGACGAGGTTTACCGTCAGGATTTTGCCAGAATACGTCTGCCATCGATGCTTGAACAGGATTTTGAAGGGCTTCCTTGGCGGGATATTCCAGATACCTCTGGCCAAGTTCTCGTTGATATTGGCTCGCATCTTGGTAGACGCGTCACACTGCCGTTTGCGCGTGCGCGTCCTCATGTCTCAATTTTGATGGTTGACCATCTTACTCCTGATGAAGTTGCTGACTCACTCAATTTTACTGATTTAGGAGATAATGCGCATGCCGGCGAGCCGTTTCGCGTGCGTGTACCTGCTCAGCCAACGGTTGAAGCAACGGTGAATGCTCTGCTTGCTGCCAATGGCTATCCCAACGTACGCTACGTGAACAAGCGGCTCGCACCGGGCGACACACGGATTCAGATACCTTTTCTTGGAAATTCGCGGCTGGTAGTCACTGGCTTTAGCAATCCTCGCGGGTTGGGCGGCCTCACGCTGGAATATGCAGTGCGCGCCGGTGCTGAAATCGTGTATCTCAATAATGCGGGCATTGAGCAGATTTCTCCTGATTCTGCGCATTTCAGCCAGCTTCGCGCGTATCTTCTTAAACACGGATTCACGGGACGAGCTATCGATAAAACCCTCTCTCTGATTCACGATCCTGACTATGGTCATCGTCACGAGCCCGCGCCTTTTGAAAAATATGACTCTGCTTCAGAAGGCAAACGCTTGTTTGCTGACGTGCTCAAACTTTTGTTTGTATTGCCGCAGAAGGAATTTCTTGAACAACATGGATACTCCGTGCAGC
>JAUSFM010000005.1 GCA_030651375.1 Candidatus Woesearchaeota archaeon
AAATCCGTTGATATTACGCGCCCAATCAGGGATATCTTCAAGGAGACCAAACGTGCTCTTGAGGCTGCAACAACAATCGTGGACAGCAGAACGATTGAGCCATTCCATAAAGATCATATGATGTTTCTGGTGAAGAAGAAGTAGGTGAGTAGAAAGTGAATCGCCACCACCCAAAGGTGAGCGATGTCAATAATTGAATCCAAAGCGACTGGGGGGAAGGCCCCTACGGGGAACGTCGCTTAATAATGAATAGAATGAATATCGCGAAAGGTGGTGGCGATTTTCAAAAGATTTTTCTACTAAGCTAAGAAGTAGGTTTAGTAGAAAAGTTCTTTGAATAAAGAGGTCATTGCTCGTCGGAGTGCAGAGCATGCGAGTACTTTGAATGCTGTTTCTTTGTTTTGCATTTTTACTTGTATTGATTTGACGGTGCTTCCGCATACTCTTTTGAGTATGCTGTGATAGGTTTCACAGAGCGAACGGTAGTTCGCTCTGAGTTTTCGGCGTTTGGCTTTTTTCAGATATGTTCCTTTTGTTTTCCAGATTGGGATTTCAGGATTTTTGACCTTAATGCGGTCTTCTGCGCCGCATTCTTCGACGACAATTCTTCGATGTTCTTCACCTGTGTAGCCTTTATCACCATCAAGACTTTTGAGTGGTTTGATTTTGTGCGCTCGGCGCACTAAGCGATCACAGTCCCAGTGATCGCTTGCCGGCCCACGCCGGATTTTGAAACAGACGGGTAGCTGATGATCAAGATCAACAACCGTGCTTAATTTGATGTGTTTTCTAATTTTTCTTCGTTTTTTCTTATCGCGTTTGAGGATTGTTGTATAGTACGCGCTTGCGTGAGTTGGTTGCAAGCCTGTTGAATCGATGCCGGCGCGTATGCGCTGGCTTTTTGTTCTTCGAACAAAAACAGCAACAATTTTTTCAATGAGACTATACCTAAATCGCTTTGCTGCCTTATGCAATGTTGTCCAGTGTGGTGCTTGTTGAATTCCAATCAACGCCATAATCTCTGGCATTTCAGCAATAGTATCGACGATAAAACGATAAGTTTTCTCCTCAAGTTCTTTCAAAGCTAAAAGAACAGCGTGAGCCCACACACCATACTTTCTAGGATCATGCTTTTGTGGGAAACGCCGCACATGCGCTAAATGTAAGGCGTTTAGCAGTTCCTTAACAAAATTATAATAAATAGTTCTCTTTTTGTTTTTCATGGCAGGCGCACTCCTGCCCCCGAAACAGCCTAACGGCTGTTCGGGTTATTTAACTTTTCTACTAAGCTGTTCTTGCACAATCTTTAAATAGAACCACCCATCCTTAACGGCTGGTGATTTTCATGAACAACAAAATAATGATTCGAACAACTTTATGCGCAGCTGTTTTGGCTTTTACGACGGGTTGTACGACAACGCAACCTGCACCTGAATCGAACCCGGGGGCACATCAGGTTACCGGTTTCAACTACACGGCCACAAAAACGGTTGTCCCTGAAGCAGATCACGCTACCAATTCCACGGGTGCACCGACTAATGCTGTCGTTGTTG
>JAUSFM010000006.1 GCA_030651375.1 Candidatus Woesearchaeota archaeon
CTTGAAAGGAACTTGACATTCCTTGCCACAGTCTGCGCAGGTTGCGGTGTGCATTTCTCGCGGTCCGTCGAAGTTACTTCGTCCGCCTCGGTTAAAATCTCCCATATTATATTCCTCCAATACATGCCGAACTCTTTTAGAGTTTCTGGTATGTTCTAAACTCCCAAAAACAAGCAGGGGTTTATAAACCTACGCTTTTTTTGTGGCGTACTGCCCTATTTTCCCTGCAGCGCGGCACGTATCCATAACCACTGGACATGCCAATTCTGCATTAAAACCCCAAACCACAAGCCATAAGCCAAAAACAGTGTACCACTGGACACTGGACAGATGCGCGTGAGGTATATAAACCTCCTTCACCCGTATTCTTTTTACGCATGTGCAGTGCCCAACGGCACCACCCTCCCGCCGCAAGGCGTTGAAACAAGAACCGAAAGGAAAGGAGGAATAAACCATGAACCAAAACCAACAGAACCAGACATACCAACAACCCTACGTACAGAGCGTAGCGAGCACGGCAAGCGCTGTTCCGATCTACGGAGCAGAGCCCAAGAGCCATCCGAACCATCCGGAAAAGAAATTCCGCGCTGGCGCAGTAAGCGCAACCGTGTGGAAGAACGCTGGTAAAGGCAACCAAAGCAACGAGCAGTTCGAATATCGCAGTGTGAGCTTTGAGCGGTCGTACAAAGACCAGCAAGGCAACTGGAAAACAACCAATTCGTTGCGCATGAACGATCTGCCCAAGGCGCTTCTCGTGCTTGAAAAAGCGTACGAGTTTATCGCCTTAAGCGGCGCAGCATAACCGAAAATTCTTTTTTTTGTTTTCATACACTTATATACACAACATTAAAAAACAAACGAGGGATACTTATGGCACTGAAAATGGTACATCAAGAAGAGGAACCGATGGAAGAGGAAACGCAACAAGCAGAAGAGATGATAGAAATTAAAATGCCTGTAAATGCGCTGAAAAAATTTATGCTCGAAGACCTGCCTGGGGTCGGAGCGGCAACCGCACAAAAGCTAAAAGAGTGTGGGTTCGGCGACCAAATGGCAATCGCTGTTGCAACACCCGGCGAATTAGTACAAGCAACCGGCATGACTGAACAAGCGGCGCGGAAAATAATCAACGCTGCGCGCAACAGCCTCGACATGGGCTTTGAATCCGGCGATGACCTCCTCAAAAAAAGAGAACGAGTGATACGAATTTCAACTGGCAGCGCGAGTTTTGATGCGCTCATGGGCGGCGGGTTTGAAACCGGCTCCATTACTGAATGCTATGGCGAGTTTGGCTCGGGAAAAACCCAGATTGCAAATATCCTCACCATCAACGCACAAAAGCAGGATCCGACTGCTGTGGTTGTGTACATCGACACTGAAAACACGTTTCGGCCAGAGCGCGTGAAACAGCTTGCAGAAGCAGCAGGTCTTGACGCAACAAAAGTGCTCGGCAACATCAAAGTGGCTCGGGCATACAACTCTGACCATCAGATGATTTTGGCTGAAAAAGTTGAGGAGCTCATCCAAGACAAAAATCTAAACGTACGGTTGGTGATCGTCGACTCCTTGACTGCACACTTTCGTGCAGAATTTATCGGAAGGGGAACGCTTGCCGAACGCCAGCAGAAACTTAACAAGCATATGCACGTCCTGCTGAAACTTGCAGACACCTGCAACCTGTGTGTCTATGTGACCAATCAAGTCATGTCAAAGCCGGATGTGTTCTTCGGTGACCCAACTCAAGCAATCGGTGGCCACATTGTGGGTCACGCTTCAACCTACCGCTTGTACTTGCGCAAGGGCAAGAAAGGCAGCAGAGTTGCGAAACTTGTTGACAGCCCGGACAGGCCTGAAGGCGAATGCGGCTTTTATGTCACCGGAGAAGGCCTGAAAGACATCAAGGTCTAAATTTCTTTTTTTTCTTTTTTTCACGCCCTAAAAACTATATCTTTATATAGTGCAGGAAATTTTAAAAAATCAAGGCATGGGCTTACCCGTGCTGGTTTAAATACACAGGTGAATTACATATGGCATACGGTGAAAGACGATCCAGTGGTAGTGGTGGTAGTAGCTACGGTGGTGGCGGTGGCTACGGTGGCGGCGGAGGCGGCCGCAGCAGATTCGGCGGCGGTGAGCGCAGCTTTGACCGAGATTTCGGCAGCGTTCCGGTAAAAGTCGGCGATGAACTCGATGTAACTATCGAAGCAGTCGGAGAAAAGGGCGACGGCATTGCAAAGAAGGATGGCTTTGTCCTCTTCGTGCCGAATACCCATGAAGGAGAGCGCATCAAGGTGCGTGTTACCAAAGTTCTCCGTAAAGTCGGCTTTGCTGAAAAAATCGGCGAAGCAGGTGCAGCACCTGCCAAGGAGGAAGTTCAAGCTCCTGCGCAGGGCAATGGCAACAGCACTGCTGATGAACAGCCTGAAGCATCTGAAGAATTTGGCGAGGAAGAAGAGTCCGAACCAATGGAACAGATTGAATAAATTTTTATATTTCTTTTTCTTTCTCTTTTTTAATAAATTCATTCGACACCATCAACTCATCATCAGTAACCTTTAAATATCTCCTCCTGTTTTCCCCTTCTAAAGCCCGTCAAACAGGTTGGCTGACAAAAGTCAGGACTGTTTGAACCGCTGTTTTGGGCGATAATAAAAACGGCAAAAGAATTGGACTTCTTTTGCGTACTCTGGTGAAACTATGGCTGACCAAAAATCAATGCTCGTGCCCGTTGACGAATACCTCAAAGCAGGCATTCACATCGGCACCAAATTCAAGACAAAATACCTCGAAAGATTTATTTACAAATCGCGCCCAGATGGCCTGTTCGTGCTGAACCTACAGAAGATTGACGAGCGGATTGACCTCTGTGCCAACCTGCTTGCAAAATATCATCCGCAGGACATTCTGGTCGTGAGCAAGCGTGAAAATGGCTGGAAGCCGGTCAAGGCATTCGGCAAGGCAGTTGGTGCAACAGTCTTTCCTGGACGGTACCCGCCTGGCATCCTGACCAACCTTCAGCTCGAAACATTCATCCAACCGAAAATTCTGCTGGTGACTGACACATGGCCTGACCGCAACGCAGTCCAAGATGCATTGAAAATGGGTATTCCCATTGTTGCGCTCTGCGACACCAACAATCAGGCAAATTGTATTGATTTTGTGGTGCCCTGCAACAACAAGGGAAAGAAGTCTCTTGGCTTGTTTTTCTGGATTCTTGCCCGCGAATATCTCAAGCGCACCGGTAAGGGAGAATTAACCATGCCGCTGACTGATTTCGCTGAAGAATAATTTATTTTTATATTTTAATTTATTTTATCTTTTTTAGATATCATTTTTTTATTTTTCTTCGTTCTCTCTCTTTTCCGATGGTGCAGCTGCTGGCACCTCAGCTGCTTCAATGCCCTGTTCAACAATGCGAAACAGCGCAGCTTTTCCTTCAGGTTGTGAGCGATGCTTGCGGATAATTGCTGCACGCACACCGGATGCATACTTTTCCAATTCGATAAGGCATTTGCTGCCATACTTGAGAATGTCTCCACCAACCATGTTCACTCGGTCGCGCTCGTCGAATGAGCTGTACACTTGGCTGGTCACGAGCACCGGAATATTTTTCCGTCGTGCAATCTCCGTAAGCGTGGCAATCTGGGCGCTCAATTCACGATTGGTGTTGCTGAAATCATTTTCCTTTCCCATCTCCAGTCGGTAGAGCATGGAAATGCTGTCAATAATAATGATACCAATGTTCGTGTCGTTTGCTTCAACCAGCCGCTTCAATTTTTCAAAAGACTTTTTCTGTTCCTCAAAATTCATCGGTTTCAGGAGCAATACCTGGTCAAGATACTTTTTGAAATCAGGCAGTATCTGGCTGAGTCGCGTGATAGAGAATCCTCCTTCGGGGTCGATAAACACTGCTTTTTTTCCGTTGAGAACGGTTGCCGCAAGGGCAACCATACAGAGGTTTGTCTTACCAGAGCCGGATGGTCCGTAGAGCGTGGTGACCACTTCACTCTCGTAGCCCCCGCCGAGTGCCTTATCCAAGAGCTCATGCCCTGTCGAACACCAATCCTGCATATCGTGCGGGGTGGCTGATGGTTTTAAATGTTTTTCTAAACCTATTTATAATGCAACAGAATTAAAGAGGGCATGGCACGGGTTTCATCCTCTTCATCGTCATCACACCGGATTTTTCCTTGGCTTCTCATTGCGCTCTTTTTCACAGTGTTTTCCATCCGTGTGGTGCTTAGTCTTCAGGCAGACAATTTCAGCGGCGAGGAAGCATATTTCACGCTCCGCCAGATCGATTCTATCACCAATACTGGTATTCCACTCTACCATGATCCACTGAGTTTTGGTGGCAGAGACTATGTCTTTGCACCCTTTTTTTATTATGTTGTTTCTCTGTTCAGCATGGTATTTCCGCCGTGGTTTGTGGGAAAGATCTTGCTTAATCTCAGTGCAACAAGCCTGCTCATCCTTATTTATGGCATAACCAAAAAAATAACCGGCGACGAACATCCTGCACTGTTCTCTGCGTTTGTCGGCAGCTTTATTCCTGTTTTTTTTGTGACCACGCTCAATACTTTTTCAATCGCCTCATTTGTTTTTCCTCTGCTCTTTCTTATTGTGTATCTCTACTTATCAATTGAAAAACAGCGTTCAACCTTCCTCTTTATGGGGCTTTTTTTCCTGCTTTCGCTGACACACTATCTCGGCGCACTGTTCATTGTTTCGTGGATTATCTACCTCATCTTGCTCAAAGTGAATGACCTTTCCGCGAGCCGCGCAGAAATTGAAATCGGCATTTTTTCTATCTTCTTGTTCCTCTGGACACAACTGCTCATTTACAAGGATGCATTGCTGCAGAATGGCATAAGTGTCATATGGCAGAACGTGCCGCACCACATTTTTGCAACCTATTTTAAAGACATCAGCCTTTCTTCAGCATTGTACTTCATCGGACTCATTCCACTCCTCTACGGCGCCTATGCTGTTTTTTACCATACCTTCTACACAGAAAAAAACAAAAAAATAACTTTCCTCACTTCATTTGCGCTTGCCACATTTATTCTGCTCTGGCTCAAATTTATCAAAGTTGAACTGGGATTGATATCATTGGGCACCATTATGAGCATTCTTTTTTCTGAATTTTACCTTCACATTTTTGACTATCTCAAAAAAACACGCTTTGCCCACCACACAAAAATCATCGGAGTATGCCTCTTTTTCGTTGTCGTTTCATCTTCAGTTCTTCCCTCACTCGTCTATGCCCGGCGTTCAGTGCATGATGCGCTTTCACCACAAGAGCTCTATGGGTACATCTGGCTCAAAAACACAACTCCAGAAGACTCAGTCGTGTTAAGCTCACCTCAGGAAGGCCATTTTGTGACTGCGCTTGCGCATCGCAAGAATGTCATTGACACAAACTTTCTCCGTATCAAGGACAGCGACAAAATATTTGAAGATGTCACTACTATCTACACAACGCACTATGAAACAGAAGCAATAAAACTTTTGAATGCTTATCATGTTGATTATGTCCTTGTTACCGAGCGTATGCGTGCTACCTTTCCGGATGACCCTGCATTTATTGCCGACGAGCGCTGTTTTGGAACCGTGTTTTCAAATAGCGCAGTAACAATTTATGAAAGCAAATGCAAGCTTGCTTGAGGTGCTCTATGATAAATCCTTCCCATCGCATGGCTCTTTTCATTGGAGGCATCGCCCTTGCACTTTTGCTGCTTCCCCTCGGCATGCGCTTTTTTTTTACCCAACACACCACTCCCTTGCAGACATTTCCTCTTGGTAGCCAACCATATATTCACCTGCTGCTTGTCCAGCAGCTTCACGATGGTACTGCACCCGCACTTACCGGGCGAACCATACCTGTACACCCCTTTCATTATCTTTTGGCTTTTGTTTCGCAAGGCAATCATGGACTTTTGAAAGCAGGCATCATCATTATCCCTCTACTCTGTGGATTGGTTTCTTTGCTGCTTATTTCCTATCTCTTTTCAGTTTTTGGTGTTGGTGGGGTAACAAAAAATATGGCACTGCTCGCACTTCTTCTTTCTCCCGCATTTCTCTTCACCTTTACTGTTGCCGGTTCTGATGCGTTTGCCATTGCCGTGCTCCTTGCCGGCGCGGCAGCATTTGTTTCATCATCTCGTTTCCTGCCTGTTCTTGGTGCAGTGCTGCTTTTGTTCAGTGCGACCTTTTCATTGTTTCATGCACTGCTGATTCTTTTTTTCCTTGGTCTGTATCTGTTCTCATGCAACATGTTTCATAAAAAAGTGCTTGCAACCATTTCCCTTTTTTCCGTTCTGCTCGTGATACTGGTTGCCCAACATCCTTTCTATGTTCCATATCATATCGTTCCCCTGACTATTAATATGATGGTTTCTGATTTCGGCAGCATTTCAGGCCTTTCCTTGTTTTTTGTCATCCTCTTTTTTACTGGGTTGGTTGTGGCGTGGAAAGAAAAAAGAATATATGCTCCGCTGTACCTTCTTGTTTTATTTCTGACTCCGGCGATCGTGCTCTACCCTCAATTGCTTATCTATTTTGCCTGTGCGGCAGCATTTTTCGTCGGCAAAGCATTGTCCTACTTTAAGGAATCATCATGGCATTTCCGGAGTGTTGGCAAGATTACTCTTTTCGTCATCATTCTTGGCCTGTTGTTTTCCTCACTTTCCTATGCTACCCGGCTTAAAGAATCCTCCCCGTTGGCTGACCAGATTTCAGGACTGGTTTCTCTTGATGAATACGCGCCGTCAGACAGTGTGGTGTTATCAGTGCCGGAGATGGGATATTTCATTGAATATTTTGCCCAGCGGCCGGTGTTGTTGGATGAGTCGCTTTCCGAACCACTACATGCGCGGCGGCTCAAGGATGCTGATACCATCTTTCATTCCCGGAATCTCGATGAAACATCTGCCGTGCTGGTGAGAAACAACATTAATTTCATTGTGATCACCAAAGACATGAAAACAGGCGGTGTCTGGGACCATCCCGATGAGGGTCTCTTGTTCTTGCTGCGGGACAGCGAAACATTTAAAAACATTTATGCAGCCCCGTCTCTTGAGATCTGGGAAGTGATCCCATAAAAGTGACTCATCATACCGATCAGAGTTACAGATACAGTTTGAGGTTTAGACATGACACCGGGCATGCTTTTATTGTACATCACCTCTTATTTTGGGCTCTATACCTCAGTATTGTTTCTCCTGAGTTTTTTTCAAAACAAACACCATCTGTCTGCTCCTCCACCCCGAAGGTTTCCTTCAGTAACCATTGCGGTTCCTGCATTTAATGAGCAGCGCACCATCGCTGCAACTCTCAAATCCCTACTTGAGTTGGACTATCCGCGTGCCAAGCTTCGTGTTGTGGTGGTGGATGACGGAAGTACTGATGGGACCTATGCGATTGCGGAAAAATTTTGCAGCGCCGTGCCTGCACCATTCATCAGTCTTATCCGCAAGGAAAAAAATTCTGGCAAGGCAGATTCGCTGAACCGCGCTCTGCGCATGTGCAACACTGAGCTCTTCGGCGCGTTGGACGCAGATTCTTTTGTGCACTCCTCCAGTCTCAAAAAGATGGTCGGATTTTTTGATGATCCGCAGATCATGGCCGTTACCCCCTCCCTAAAAATTTATCAACCTGCTACTTTCTGGCAGAAAATACAATCTGTAGAATACCTTCTCGGTGTGTACCTGCGCAAAGTGTTTGCCTATTTTGGCAGTATCCACGTCACTCCCGGGCCATTCACGATTTTTCGCAAATCATTTTTTGACCGCCATGGCCTCTATGACGAGCATAACCTCACTGAAGACATCGAAGTTGCCCTGCGTATTCAAAGCAAGCACTACCGCATTCAAAACACCATTGATGCATCGGTCTGGACTGTTGGTCCGCGTACCTTCCGCGCGTTGGTGCACCAGCGCCGCCGCTGGTATGTTGGCTTCCTAAATAATGTTCTCAACTACAAAGAGCTTTTCAGTGCAAAGCACGGCAACCTCGGCCTGTTCATTCTTCCCGGCGCATTTGTTTCTATCTTTCTTGCCATTATCCTCTTGGGATATGTTGGCTTCAAGATGGCCAACCATTTCATCACGTTTGTGCATAATCTCTATGCAATCAATTTTGACATTCTTCCCTGGCTCCAGTTCCATTTTGATTCGTTTTTCATTACCATTGACCCGCTCACGATTCTTGCGATTATTGCGCTCTGTTCCGGCATCTTTGTGGTGTGGCTCGCAAAAAAACATTCAGGCGAGCAGCGGCGCATTTCTTCGTCATACCTTTTGTACCTGTTCGTGTACTGGATCGTGTTTGCCGTTTGGTGGTGCATTGCGTTCCATGCCAAGGCGTTTCGGAAGCATGTGACTTGGGGAAAGGCGACACAGCCTACGGTACCTACGACGCAAACTTTATAATCCTCCTCTTATGCCCCTCCATTATGACACCAGCACCGAGGGCACCGCCAGAAAAACAGTTTCATTCCAGCATGTATGTCGCGGCTTTTGCCATAACCACGCTCGTCTTTGTTTTTGGCATTCTCATCGGCCATCAGTTTACTGCAAAAAAATTGAGCCAGATTGAAGGGCTCCAAAAAGAGCTGAATGCACAGACATTGGGCACCGAGCTCCAGACGCTTTTGCTCACTGAATTTCCCTGCACCTCGTTCAATTCAACACTCACCGAGGAGTTGTTTGACGTCGGAACAAAGCTTGATTACATGGAAGGCCAGCTGGGGAAAAATGACAAGGAAGTTCTTTCGCTCAAAGAATATTACTCCTTGCTTGAAATCAGGCACTGGCTCCTGCTTCGCCTTGCCAAAGATCGCTGCAATGCCAATTATGACTCGGTGCTCTATTTCTATTCCAACCTTGGTGACTGCGACATCTGCGAACAGCAGGGCTCGGTTCTTTCAACCCTGCATAAAAAATATCCGAGCCTCACGATTTACTCTTTCGACCTCAACATTCCCAACCCCGCGCTGCAGACCATCAAGCGGATTTTTGGCGTGAAACAGGCGCCGACACTGGTTGCCAACCAAAAAGTCATTGAAGGATTTCGAGACAAGAACGAGCTTGAATCACTGCTCTTTGGGAATCAGAGCGAAAAGAATACCACTCCTGTTCAACGTATTCATTAAACGATCAATAGTTTTGCATGATCGTCGATGAGCAGATTAGCGCTTCTTCAGAAAATCGCCAAGCGTGTACGCACTGCTCGACGCCTGTGGCATGATGATTGCCTCTTCTTTTTCCTGTTCAATTAGTTTTATTTTCAGAATTCGCTCCATTTTCCGCGCGACTTCAAGCGACGGGACATACGTTCCTGATTCCATTTTCTGCACGACTGATTCCCGTTCGGCAAGCATACGCGCAAAAGCCTCCTGTGTCAGGCCCAGTTTTCCCCTTTGTTTTCTAACAGTCTCTGCAAATCCCGTGATCAGCCGTTCTCCTGATTCTGTCGATGCTGCGTGATGCTGGTGCGCCGCTTGATGCCCCTGGTGCATCATTGGTGCTGCTTTTCTGATAACTGTGCCAAACAAAGCGCATGCTGGGCAGACATCCAGCTCAACACCTTCTATGCGTGCCTTGACGAGTTCTGTACCTTGTCCACACAATTCACATTGCATACGCCCCACCTCGCGAGGGGATATTTCAACAAGATTTATAAAAGTTTCCTCTTTCTTTTTTACCATGGCGCTTATCGAGCTTACTTTCCTCGGGACATCAGCTATGGTTCCGACCAAAGAACGGAACGTGCAGGCAGTTTTCCTTAAATATGACACTGAAGGAATCCTGTTTGACTGCGGTGAAGGCACCCAGCGCCAGATGAACATTGCCGGCATAAACCGATTTTCAATCACCCGTATTTTTATCTCGCATTGGCACGGCGACCATATTGCCGGCCTCGTCGGGCTCATCCAGACTCTGGGTAAGCGTGCTGAACAGGTGCGTCTCCAGCTCCACGGCCCTAAGGGCACAAAACTGCACATGGAGCATTTGCTCAAGTGTTCGGTTTTTGACCAGCGGATTGACCTCACTATTTTTGAGCACACGCCTCGCAAGGCAACCCCTATTTTTGAATCAGAAGATTTTTGTATCCTCGCTGCGCCAATGCACCACACTATTCCCACGCTTGGCTACGCGTTTGTGCAGAAAGACCGGTGGCGTGTCATGATGGACGCTGTGCGCAAGCTCGGCATTCCTGAAGGCCCACATCTCCAGCAGCTGCAAAAAGGAAAATCAATTACCTATCAGGGTAAAAAAATAGAAGTCGATGCCGTTACCGAGCGCATGCAAGGAAAAAAAATCGTCATCATTCCTGATACAGCACCCTGCGCCAGCGCGCTCGAGCTTGCGCAGGATGCCGATATTCTCGTGAGCGAATCAACCTACACAAGCGAGCATGCAGAAAAAGCAGAGGAGCACTGCCACATGACTGCTGCCCAAGCAGGCATGCTTGCGAACCAAGCAAACGCACAGAAACTCATCCTCACTCATTTTTCCCAACGCTACAAAAGCGTTCACGCATTCGAGGAGGAAGCGAAAACCTATTTTCCGAATGTGGTATGCGCCTACGACTTTATGCATCTCAACTTATAATCTTCGTCATCACTACACAACTCATGCTGTTTTTGGAGGGACCCATGGTAACCACAAAAGAAATAAACGACTTCCTGAATGCGCTTCCTGCAAAAATAGCGGCAGAGCCACTTGGCCGGAAATGCGCCTGGTACACTATCCTGCTTGGCCTGCTTCTGGTTATTATCGGGGTTATCACTAAAATTGTTTTTTGATTTCTCCAGCTCTTTTTATTATTTTTTTATTCTTAGAGAAATATTTATCTTTTTGCCGCAAGCTTTATGTCTTCATCCTTGACTGTTTTTCTTCCGGCATGGGATGCCAGTTGAGCAGCATGGCGGGCAATTTCTTCTGCTTTTGCTTCGAGAACTTCTTTTAATGCCTGTTTTGCAGAATCAGCAACACGTCCAGCGCCGCAGTGTTTCAGGAGCTTTTCCATGGCTGCAAGCGGAAGGAGCTTTTTTTCTGTCATGGTATTTTGGTCTGTTCTGTACTTTATAAACATTTCGCTCATAAACCCTGAACAAAAACCACAAACAAAATAAAGCCATACCCTCTTATTTTTTTGATGAACACTTCTGCAAAAGGAACCAGGGCCGAGCGTGAACTGCTTCACCTCTTTTGGAAAACCGAACGCTTCGTCGTCATGCGTGCGCCGGCAAGCGGCGCCATCAAATACCCATGCCCTGATTTGCTGGTCGGCAACCATGAGCGAAAATTGGCAATTGAATGCAAATCCCCTGGCGTTCCAACCCAATATTTTACCGGCAAAGAAATCGCTGACCTGCGCTCCTTTTCCACTATTTTTGGTGCAGAGCCGTGGGTTGCCATTCGATTTTCTCCCGGTCTGAAACCGGAATGGTACTTCGTATCGATCGAAGACCTGAATCCTACGGACGGTGGGAATTTTGTGGTCACGCTTGCTGCTGCCCAACGCAAGGGCTTGTTGTTTGATGAGATAATTAAAAAATAAAACTCCGTTGAACTCTTCAATGAAAAAACTTTTTAAATCAGACCTGTTTTGCGTGGCATATGAAGACGTATTATGTGATGCATAGGTTCCTCTTTTTCATCCTGATTCTTCTCCTGACCTTTCTCTTTTCTGGATGCGACTCTTCTGAACCATTTACCGTTATGGCACACGGCACGCTCTGGGGGGCAAAGCTCCCAACGCTACCATCCGCCACCAACACCACTCTTTTTCCTATTGCATGGCCGGCCCATAATGCTACTAAATTTTTTGGCTTCTGGTTCATCCTCTACACCAAGACACCAGGAGAAATAACCTGTTTTGTCAAAGAATTTTATGACAACCGAACAACATTCAATTCCACTGTTTTTTTGCTCCCTCTCGACTTTGCCCCTGCCTACCAAGGAAATGTTTTTTCTGAAGGTTTCAGAACTAATCGCATCAAGCCCCATGAGATTCGCTACGATTATACTTGCACACACAATCTTAATGAAACGTATACTAACTCACATTATATGATTCCTGAATACACCTATTCAGAGAATTAAACTAATCCCTCAACTAATACACATTCATCACTTTTCTCAGGCTCATGCTGAAAATCAGCGAGAACATAATATAAACACCCAGCCAACCCAGTTTCCATCCAAAAATATTCATGACCTCAATCTTTTGTAGGTCAACTGAAATGGTCTTGATCAGGCCATCACTCACTCGCTTCACCGGCTGCAGGTATCCTTTTTTCCCCTGGTCTTTGATGATGAACGTATGGGTGTATGTTTTGCCCATGAATGTGTATTGGGCATCATAAGTTCCAGTCAGCCCTTTCAGGCGCCACTGGGCAGTATCATCATGGGCCGATTGCGTTTTGTCGTCGAGAATATCAAGCTGGGGTGCCTCAATTGACACGTTGCCATTGACATTTTTTTCAAACGTGACGATGGTCGTAAATTCTTGATTTGGCTGCAAGGGCTCATACCCTAAGTTCGTGTTGAGCCAGCCAAAAATAATCAAGAGTGGAAGAAGCGTGATAAACATGGGCTTGAAGGAACCCATCATCTGTTCCTTGCTCATCGCAAACAACTTTTTCTGCAGTTCCATTGCCTTCGCGGGGTCTTTTTTGCTTGTTTCCTTAATCTCCTTTTGCAGTGCCTTGGTCTTTTCACGGATTTCGCGCATACGCTCCTGATTTGTCACAAGTTTGTACACCAGCGTGGTCAATGCTGAAATTACCAGGGAAATGATAAACAATGCCCAAAACGGGCCGAGCTTCAGAAGGGGGAGAAGTACCGGGTCAAGAATACTTCCAACCATTGTTCCCAGTGCTTCAAATACCATTGTTAGATGTCCATCATTTTTTTCATCATCGGATGCATATCATACATATGCTGTTTTGCAATGTCTTCATACAGCCGATACACAATCATAATCGAGAGGAGCAAGGATGTGCCGTTGACCAGCGCACCCATAACGTCAGCAACACCGGCGAGGAATCCAATTGATAGGCCACCCATAATTGTTAATGGTCCAATATACCTTTGCAGGATACGCTCCATAATTCGCGGGTCCTGGCGGAAACCAGGAATACTAAGCCCTGACTTTAGAATCTGCTTTGCCTGGCTGTTCGCGTCCATGCCTGAGGTTTGCACCCAAAAATAGGAAAAGATGGTTGCGCCAATCATCAATATAAGGATATAAAATACTGCAACCGCAATTAATCCTCCGGTTACCGTGCCCTTAATAACTGCATCAAGAATGTTCGGGGGTGACAGCCACATGACCAATCCTGTTGCAGGGCTGTTTCCCACAAACGTGCCCAGAAATGGATGCCCCCAATTTTGGAGTAGCCGTGCCCAAAGTTGTATGTTTGCCAGAAGTGCTGCAATTAAAATAACCGGAATGTTGCTCGTGTACATAAAATTGAGCGGCCAGCGGATTGCATGCCCGCGCACACGGCCAAAGGAAAGTGGAATCTCAACCTTCATTGATTGCCCATACACTGCCATACAAAAAATGACTGCAGTTGTTGCAATGGTTGCCAAGGCAAGCGCCGCACCGACCGGGTTTGCCGTCAGCAAGGAGTGGAACAATTCCAATAATTTTCCAATCGGTGCTTCAGTGCCGAATGGCCAGCCCATTGATCCTGACGTCGTAAATGGGGAAAATAGGCGGATAAAAAGTTGTTTGGCAACACCCGCAGCGATAAACAAACTAATACCGGAGCCAAAGCCCCATTTGCTTACCACTTCATCCATAAACATGATAAGCATGCCGCCGATAAACAGCTGGAATACAATCAAGAGCTCGAGCCAAAAATAAAGTGCCGTACCTGCATGTTGTGCCGGTGGTGCAAGGCCGCCCATAAAAACATAAATACATGCTTCAAAGATAACGAAAAAAATCGCTGTACATTTCTGCACGGCCTGAAAGTTTTTCTTTCCTTCCGGCGTGCTTGTGTCAAACTTTATCAGGCCGGAACCGTTCAGCAACTGGATAACGATAGATGCAGTGACCAGCGGGCCAATTCCCAGTGAGATAATTGAGCCGAATTCTGCGCCGAGAATCAGGGATAAAAATTCAAACTGTTCCAGCGCATTTGCGCCGAGCCCAAACAAGCTGACCATACCCAACACAAAGAAAAGTACCAGCGTGAGCAGTGTCCATTTCATCTTTTCCTTAAATCCCAGTTTTCGTTGGGAAGGCCCACCTACCTCGGGGAGGTATGCTGCAAGCGTCTTGATGAATGACATGGGTGGACTAACCTGTTTATCCTTTTTTAATCTTCTGTTTCTATTCTGATTTTTCTGATGCAGATTCGCCGCCTGCATCTGCTGATGAATTAAGAACGATAAGCTTTCCGCCGGCTTTTTCAACTTTTTCACGAACTTTTGCTGACGCATATTCTGTCGTTAATGCCCATTTTTTCGTGACATGCCCTGCGCTCAACACTTTATTGTATCCTGCTTTTTTCAGGTCAACTTCAATAACACCGCCTTTTTCCTGCGCTGTTCCTGCTGCCTGAAGTGCTGGCAGGTGGGTTTCAATCCAGCCAAGGTTGACTGCAGTAATGATAGATCTATTTTTCTTTTTGAATCCGTGCTTGCCAAAGACAATGCCCAACTTAAGCATGGATGGCTTTTTTTGGTCTGCACGCTTTCCTGAGCCGGCACGGCCAACGCCGCCACGGTGGCCTGAGCCACGCCGCTTTTTCTTTGAGCCGCCGCCATGCGCTTTGCTGCCGCGGTATGCCCGTACTTTTCTTCGTTTGTTAACCGTCATTGTTTCATCTCAATAATGTTCTGATTTTCATATCATACGTTGCAGGAGTTCGTTAATCTTTTCACGACGCTCACCCAGCGCCCCACCAACGACAAAACTTCGTTTGATTCCTTTTCTTCCATGTCCCTTGCGAGGTGGCGCAAGGAAAAACACATTCTCATGCTTTGAAGCACGTTTTGTGCGTAGGAGCGTTTCTGTTTCTGCATCGGGGATTCCCCACGTGACATAATCCTTCACTTTTCTCAGCATACCGCGAAGCACCTGCGAGTCATTGTAGATGACGCACACATGTTTCTTGCGCAGGCGAAGCATGTCGAGCGTTGAACGTATCTGGCCGTTCAGGTTTACATCGCCGCGGATGCGGACGACAACCACTTTGGATGATGCGTCTTTTGTCATGAGGATTCCTGCGTTGTTTTTGTTCTTTTATTTTTTTATTCCACCACTGCGGGTTCAGCAGGTGTTTCATATACACCAGTCGCACCTGCAGGGCCATCAACAATGCCCAGTGTTTCAATATGCACCGGCAGTGTTTTCGTCTTCATAAGCTGCTCGAGCGCATCCATACAGGCGAGGATGAGATTTGCCTTCGTGCCAACGTTTCCAAACGTCTTGGTCCAGACATCCTTGATGCCTGCAAGCCGCAGTATCTTCTGGCACTCTTTTTCAGCGATGAGCCCTTTACCTTTTGGCGCTGGGATGAGCTTGACGCGGACTGAGCCGCAGCTGCCGACAACCGTATACGGTACGCTGTGCGGCTGGCGGCAATTGCATTGCCATGAGCCACAGCCACGTCGAATCATGCGGATGTTGAGGCGTGCATTTCTAAATGCTTTTTCACGTGCAGGCACGGTCTCTTTTGCCTTGCCCTTGCCGAGGCCCACAAATCCATTGCGGTTGCCGACAACCGCGTACGCGGAAAATTTCGGCTTGTTTCCTTCCATTGTTTTTTTCTGGGTTTGCTTAAACACACGCCGCTGTCCGCCGCCAAATTTCCCTTTTGCTTGGCCGACGAGGAGTAGGTCTGTTTCAGCGCCGGGCATGAGTGCGTCAATTATCTGTGATTCCTGCACTCTGCCGCCCTGCTCAAAAATTTGTTTAAGGTCAGTAAGCTGGCCCGCTTTAACTTTCTTGCCTATCTCTGTTTTTGGCGTCCATGACTCTATTTCTTTGGTGCTTGCTGCAGGAATGACTATTGCAGCTTCAGGATCAACAATGACTGGTGCTGGCTCTTTTTCCTTTTCCACGGTTATTTCCGGTATCTCAACTATGTCTTCCGGTGCCGCAGCTTCAGGAGCTGCTTGTTGTGCTTGTTTTGGTTCTTTCTTCGTGCGTGCCATAGGTTTCACATAAGTAGTTGATTATTGTTTGAGCAATTTTGCTTTTATTTCTTGACATCGTTTCGGCATATCCTCAGGATTGAGCCCTTTTTTGATGTAGCCGGAAAACTGTTTTTCATAGCGTGATCGTTCTGCTTTTATCTTTTTACTATACTCGCTGATATGCTCTCCATTCACCCGTTTCTCATCCGGCAGCACTTCGTCAGCAACAGGCACATGCACGCCTGCATCTTTTACTCCTTTGACGACAGTATACAAGACGGATCTCTTGACTGGTTTTCCCAATCCAAGGTCAGGAATGAGTGTGGTTATTTTTGCCTTTTTTGCTTTTGCACCCATGAGCAATCCCAGCAGGTATGCTGCGGGCTGGTTGGTATTCCCATAGGTCCAGCCATGCGCTGCAAGCTCGCGCGTGTGCGCTGATGCAAGGACACGGTCGCCTTCCGGGCTAAATGAAACTGCTTGCGCAGCAATGTGCTTGAGCGATACGCGAATCACGAGGCGCGGTGTGCGCGATTTCAGGAGCTTGAGCCGTCTCCGGTAATCAGTTTTCCCTGCTCCTTTGCGCCGGTACGGCACGGTTCGTATTTTTGAGGTCATGGTGCTTCTCGGTATTTTATTTATTCATTATTTCTTTATTTGTTCACTTTTTTTGCTTCTTTTTCTTTTGCTGTCTCTTTTTTTATAAACAGGTTGTTCTCTTCCAAAAACAGCGCAAGGTGGCGCTTGCTTCTGTATGAACCACCCTTTGCGCGGCCGTACATGGTTCGATATGTTTCTTGAGTAATGCGTGCATAGTCTTTCAGCTCTTTCAAAAACAGGCGTTGGAGTCTGATCCTATTTATCCATGCTTCTTTGGGATGCGTACGCGCAGTCTTCCTGCCTCGACGGCTTCCAAACCCTTTCTGCCGCCCTTTTTGGCGCTGGGATTTTCGCTTTCGTGCGCGGCCGCGTGAGCGTGGCTCATCCGGCTTTTGCTGGATTTTGCCTGCAACAATAAGGCCGCGGATATCAGCCGAGGTGATTGCTTCCTTTATCTTTTCCAAATAGGCTGGGTCAAACCAGACCTTTTTCGGGGAGCATCCCAACACTGCTGCTGCCAATCGGCGCTGGACGGTAAAATGCATGGGTATCACTTAGTTTGTGTGCGTTAAAATCTGGTCAATTTCTTTTTTTTCTTGTTTTTTTCGCTCTTCTTCACTCACTTCTTCAGCAGGATCTTTTTTTTCTGCCGCCTTTTCCTTTGCCTTTTGTTCGCCTTCTTTCTTCTTTTTCTCTTTTTCAGAGAAAAGCAGTCGGCGGTCATCCTGGCGTTTTTTCATTCCCGCAGCAACTTCAGCGATGAAGTTCTGAGGATTTTTGAGTGAAAGCGTAAGGCCTTTTTTCATGGCTGCTTCAACAAGCTGCACTCTTTTTTTAGTGCCGACTCCTGCGGCAACAATCACGACGTGCTCTTTTGTTGCTCGTGCAAGTCCATTTATGTTTTCAATAACAAGTGGTATCCTACCTGCTTGGTCGCGTCCACTAACTGCCCGAGGAGCGCCATACCCAGTTGAAGGAGGATTTATGTGGCCCTTTCTTTTTTCACGAATCTTCGATTGGTGGCCGCGTGCACGCCGCCATTTTCCCTTCACGCGCGTCTTTCTTTTTTTATCCTGCCGCAGGAAAAAGGGCTTACGCAGTTTCAGCCGCTTTCTTGTTTCCAACAGTTTTTTGATGTCTGCCATGGTTTGTTTGTGCGTTTTTATTTTTCGTTTCTACTTTTTTTGTTTTTATTCAATCGCTTTTCCATCTTTTGTCGTTATGTAAATACCGTCTTGAAAGATGCGGCGGTCACGATTTTTTACAACAGTGAGTTTTTCAATGTTTGCTGCGCATTGGCTTACCGGTTCGATTGCGGCTCCCTCAACAACTACTTCCTGCCCCTCTACCTTTACTTTGATGGATGAATCAAATTTCAGTATGCGTGGGTTTTTTTCACCCAAAAAGTTTTTGACACTGAATTCAGTTGCTCCTGCAGTAACAGTCATGGGAAAATGGCCTGAGCATATCTTGAGCCGGTACTCGTGGCCTTCGGCTGCTCCCCGCAGCATGTTTGCAATGTGTGAGTCGATCGTGTTTATCATTTTCTTTTCGCGCGCCGTCGCCTGGCTGCTGTGAATAATAACCTTGTTGTTCTCACTGCGTATCTTGATGTACGGGTGTTTCCATTCACGGGTAATTTCTCCCTTCGGTCCTTTGACCGTGACGCGCGATTCGTGTGCAACCTGCGCAGTAATACCTGCAGGAATGTCCAGTTCCGTGGTAAGGGTTGTTTTTTTCATGGTTGTTTGTTTTTAGTAACATTTAGTAACAGTAGGAGACCATTTTTCCGCCGAGGCGCTTTGTTTTTGCATCGGCATGGCTCATCATTCCCTGGCTCGTTGAAACAATAATGATCCCGAAATCCCGCGCTGGGAGGAAACGCTTCTCAAATTTTTCATATTCTTTCATTGTGATTGGAAAGCGCGGCTTAATAGCGGCACAAATATTTATCTTGCCGAGTAAATGCACGACAAGGCTGCCACCACGAGCATCGGCCTTCTCTTCCCACGAGCCAATGTAGTGCTTCTCCTGCATGATCTTAAGCACCGTTTTGATTATGCGTGAAACAGGGCGAATCGTGCAGGTCATCCTGCCGATTTTTTCAGCATTGTTGATGGCTGCCAGCGCACTGGCCAGAGTATCGTTTTGCATTCAGTTCACCATTCGTTAATTGTATTTTTTGAATCCAAGGTTCCGTGCAACTTCGCGGAAGCATTGTCGGCACAGGTCAAGCCCGTACTTGTTTATGTGAGCGCGAATGCGGCCGCATCGCCGGCAGCGGTGGAGCGAAATGCCACAGCTTCGTGTCCGGGGCGCATTATGCTTTTTGTATTTTTTCAGCTTTATCGGCTTTGCCTTCAGCTGTTTGAATACCTTTTTGTAATTACTGTACGTCATTCTTCGTCACCAATCCGCACCTTAAACTGGCTCTGGAAAAAACCAACAGCTTCTTCTCGTGTGATGCGGTGTTTTTTTCCAATTAATTTCTTGTCCGAGCGCCGCTTGATGCGGAAGCCCGGCCGTTCGAGTGTCACGCAGACCTGGAGACCCATAATGCCAATTTCCGGGTCATACTTAATCCCACCAATGTCAATATACTCGTGAATGCCAAATGACACATTGCCATGCTCGTCAAAATTCTGCAGCCCCAACGCGTTCGTCTTTGCCTCAAGCAGGCGCGGCAGAAGCTCGACTGCTTTTTTCTTGCGCAGCGTTATTTTGCAGCCAATCGGCAGGCCAGGACGGAGCCCCCATGCAGGCAACCGTTTCTGCGTTACCGTTGTTATCGGCGTGCCGCTCGTAATATTCTTGAGGAGTTTCAGCCCTTTTTTGAGCACTTCCTGATTCTTTCCTGCACCTATATTCAGCGTCAGTTTCTCAATCCGGAGTGTGCGCATAGGATTATTCATGAGTTTCCTCGGGGAGTGTTATTTCGGTTTTTTCCGCGCCAATAACCACGGCGTACCGCTGCGCGGTTTCTGCTTTTGCTTTGCCCTTCAGTGTGGTAAATCCTATGACTCCATCGCGAACAGCATCAAGCGTTGCCGCCATTCCCATCGACTTGCCGCCGATGAAAAACAGCGTGCATCCTGTTTTGAACGGAAGGTGAGCCTGTATTTTTTTTGTTGAGCGGTTAAACAGTACACTGTCGCCGCAGCGGTACTGGGCCGCTTCTTTTTTTGGGACCAGAATGTTTCTGCCATTGTCGCCATTGATCTGGCAATTGTTTTTGTCAACATCATTTTTGCCGACAATTCGTACAAGGTTGAGCTGTTTTTCTTTTTCAGGAATTTTGACGGCAATCAAGCGCCCATGCGTATCAAGAAACATGCGGTAGCACTCTTTCAAATCAGGAATTTCAACAACGTCAAACAGCCCGACAGGAATTTTCTCATCGCGAACTCTGTTGCCATTGATAAGTACTTGTTTGTTATGGATGATGTACTTCACTTCTTTTTGGGTGTTGGCACATTTGATGATGCCTTTCATGAATAGGGCGATAGGGAGTGCGTACTGTTTAGGCTGGCCGCTGGGCAATGCACGAACCGTGAATACCTCTTTCTTGCGGACAAGAGGCCATGATTTCGGTGCTGATATACTTTTTTGGTGGTATTTTACCATTGCGTTTTCTCCTTATTGTTTTAGTGTTTCAATTGTTCTTCCCGGCGCTTGTCGCTCAGGTTTAATTCAGTGATGAGGATTTTTGAGGGATTGACACCTCGTGGTTTTTGGGTGCCGTCCTTGCGCGTCACGCTGATTCCGGTTATGTACACGCACTCTTTTGTGTAACTGACCTGATCCACCTTTCCCGTTTTTCCTTTGCTTGAGCCGCGAAGCACACGCACGGTGTCGCCTTGATGCACGGTTGCTGCGTTGGTGTTATACTTCTTTTTCAATTCCTTTGCGAGCGGGCTTTGCATGCGTTTTTTCCGGAGGTGCAGGGGCAGGTTTGCACGGTACTTACGCTGCTTGCGTGGCTTCGTTGATGCCTTCCATGCCGATGACCAGGTTTTTTCCATGTTCTTACACTCATCTATACAATCACACTGGCAAGTTTTGCAATTGCCGGCCAGCGGTCGCATGCTTCTTTTGCAATTGGGCCCTTGAGCAGGGTTCCCTTAGGATTTCCTTTGTCGTCTTTAAGGATAACAATTGAGTTGTCTTCAAACATGATGTGCATGCCATCCGGCCGGCGGTACTGCTTTTTCTGGCGCACAATAACACCGAATGCGGTCTTCTTTCGCATGTCCGGCTTTCCTTTTTTGACCGAGACTTGTACCAGGTCGCCAACGCCTGCTGACTGGATGCGCCCGCGCCGTGTCTTGTGGCCTCTGACGGAAAACATTCGCACTTGTTTGGCGCCGGAATTATCACAGGGCTCCATATAGGTGCCGACTGGAATTCCCCGTGTGACATTTGCTTTATGTGCTTGCATGATTATTCATCCCGTTTCTGTTTTGCTGCTTTTTCTTTTGATTCCTTTGCTTTTTTTTCCTGCGCAGCAACTGCCGTGACGTCTTCACCGCGTATCTTGTTCTCTGCGCCGAGATTCTGGATAACCACAAAGTTTTTGGTCTTGCTTATTGGCCGTGTTTCAATGATCTTGACACTATCACCTTCGCGTGCTGGAATGCATGTTGGAAGATGCGCGTGTATCTTGGTCCGCCGCATTTCATACCGCTCATATTTTGGCAGGTAGTACCGGCGGTCCCAAGTGATGGTTGCTGTTTTTTGTGCTTTGTTGGCAACCACGGTTCCGACGAACATTCTCTTTTTTACGCTGAGCTGTCCATGGAATGGGCATTTCTTGTCGCTGCACGCTGTTGGCGTTCCCTGCATTCCGAAGATTGTTTTGCTTTTCATGGTGATCATTTTTTTGGTAGTGGTATTCTTTTCATGTTTTTCTTTTTTTACGTTGGTATCACATTTCTATGTCAATCATCTCTTGTGGGAAACCCAGTTTGGTGAGCACGGCCTTTGCTTTGCTCTTATGGTTGCCTTGCAGTTCGATGCGGTTGTCCTTGATAGTTCCTCCGCACGCAAATGAGTTCTTGAGTTTTTTTATCAAGTCTTTCTCATCAAGGTCTTTGAGGTCAATGCCAGTAATCATGGTGTATTGTTTTCCGAACTTTCGTTTTTCAATGCAGACGGTTATGCGTTGGCTTTCTTTCGCTATGGTCTCGCATACGCAGAGCTCTTTAGGCAATCCACACGTGCTGCAAATCTCACTCATGCTTGGTCATCACCTTGGTTTGTTTATGTTCATTTCGTTCGTTTCCTTTTCTCTGTTGGGTGAGCGTGAGTATCCGTGCAATGGCGCGCCGGTTATTGCGCACAGCGTACGGGTTTTTCTGGCTGGCGCCTGTTGCGGTCTGGCCGCGAAGCTTCACAAGCTCCTTTTCGAGCTCAGTCTTTCGTTTGGCAAGGTCGCCTGCGTTTAGTGCAATCAAATTTTTGTATGCTTTGGTCATGATAGTCAACTCATGCTTCAGTTTGCGCTGCTGGTGCAGCGGCAGCCTCTGTTTGATCGGTACTGTCCTGTTTTTCAGTTTCAGCTTTTTCCGCTTTCTTTTTTCTACGGGGTGCTTTTTTCTTCTCTTCCTTTTTTTCATCGCCCGGCGTTTTTGATTCACCTTTCTGCGCTGCAGGCGCTGATTCGGTTATTTCATCAATGACCTTCAGCTCGTCAGGCAGTTTGATGCCCGGCGGCATAATGCGCACCTTGATGCCGATAACGCCTGACTTCAGTTTTGCCGTTGCATATGCTTTCAATACTTTAGTGACTGCGATGTCGCCGCACTTTTTCAAGTATCCTTGGTAAAATCGCCACGCTCGTGCACGTGCGCTGGGCACTTTGCCCGAGATGATAATTTCCACGCCGAGTGCGCGCGCATTCATGACATCCTGCATGACCTGGTGCGCGACGCCTTTAAACCGTGCTGAGCCAAATCGCTCGAGTGATTGTGCAATGCGCTCGGCAACAATCTGCGCGTCGAGGTGCACATTTTCAACTTCTGCAATTTCTATTTGTGGATTTTCAAGTTCGAATTTTTTCTTGATCGTGGTGGTGAGCTTCTTGATGTTTTGGCCGCTCTTGCCAACGATAATGCCCGGGCGCGAGGTATACACTACAATCTTTTCACCCATCGGTGTGCGCTGGACTTTCGTGTGGCTTTGGCCGGTATTGTGCAAGCTTTGGGAAATGAATTCCTGAATCTGGAACTCTTTCATTTTCTGGGCAATAATCTTTCGCTCAATCATGCGTTGTACCTTTTTTTTCTTGTTTTGCTTTTTGTTTTCGTTGTTCTGGTGCAGCTTCTTTTTGTTCGCGTGCAACAAATTCGAGGTGGGTGTTTTTCATGCGTCGGCCGCGCTGGCGTGAAATCCGGTACGGCCGTGCACCCTTATTTGCCACGGCGTGAATAATAACCAGCCGGCTTGTGTTGAGCCCTTTGTGCTGTGCATTCATCTCTAATGACTTAATCAGGTTGAGTATTGCGGTGCAAGCATTTTTTGGAAACTGTCCGGCGGCCATGCCCGGCTTGTGGCCGGCGCCGTTGGTATATCGCTTGAACGGAATCGGGCGCTTGAGTGCAATAGCGTCTTCAAGTATGCGTTTGACGACTGCAATGTTCCGGTGCCGAAGGGTGTTGCATACCTCAATCGAGTGCTTGGTCGAGATGGATACATCTCTGCCAATGACTCGCACCATCGAGCCTTTTTCATAGTCCGGAAAGCTGTAGCCATGCATGTTTATTTCACCGATATGCTTGCACTTGAGCGCGTTGCGCCAATGCCCGGTGAGTTGTGTTTGACTGACCGTCGGGTAAGTGCGAATTCACCAAGGTAATGGCCAAGCATTTCCGGCACAATATGAACCGGCTGCCAGGTTTTGCCGTCGTACACTTCAATGTCGCGGTCAACCATCTGGGGAACGATAATCATGTCTCTGCACTGGGTGCGGAGTTTTCTTCGGTTTTTCTTGATATGCTCAAGGAGTGTCTGCTTCTGGTGAGTGGAGCCTCGTTTAAGGCTTCTACGCGCGCGCGCTGGCAGGAGGGTGAGGAACTCTTCGAAACTCATACGTCGAACTTCCTCGATTGTTTTTCCCCGATACGTAAATTCTTTTTTTGCCATTGGTTTCTCCTAAGTTCGTGCGTTTCGTGCTTTTATGTTGTTGCTTTTTTTGCGCCAGTCTTTCGTCCGGTTCTGCGTGGGCGTATCATGCCGACGTTTCTTCCCGGCGGCGCGTGCCGCGGTGCGGGTCGTGCCTTGGATTTTCTTGATGATCGCTTGTTACCGAATGGGTGGTCAACTGCGTTGACTGCGCCACCCGAGATTCGTGGGTACAATTTGTTGCGGGCCTTCATCTTATAATGTTTCTTGCCTGCTTTTCCAAATGGTTTTTCCAATCGTCCGCCGCCAGCGAGTACGCCGATGGTTGCTCTGCATTGCGGATTGAACTCTTTGATTTTTTTGGAGGGTAATTTGACGAGGATACGGTCATCATATCGTGCAAGTACGCGTGCAAAGGTGCCTGATGCGCGGGCAAATTTGCCGCCGTCACCCGGTGTGCCTTCAACATTATATACTGGCGCTCCTTCAGGGATATTTTTCAAATGAGTAGTATTCCCAATTTCAACAGGTGCGTCCTTTCCCGCAGAGATTTGGTCACCGATAGCAAGGCCTTCTGCAGCAGGCATGAGCACTTCTTCACCGTCTTCAAACGCAACGCGCGCCAACGGCGCTGAATGTCCCGGGCAGTGGATAAATTCTCGGATGAGCCCTTTGAATGTACCGTCTGACCATGTTTTGTGGAGTGCTTCGCCTGCGTAATTGAATGAGGGCGCTCGATATCTCGGGCCTCCTCGTCCGCGTGCTTGTGCAATTATGCGTTTTCCCATAGTTTCACATCATACCAAGCTGCGTTGCAATGTCAATTGCTGGCGTTTCTTTGCTGAACTGTACCACTGCCCGTTTTTCTCCTTTTGAGGTAATTTGAGTGTTCACGTTTGCGACTTTTGTTTTGAAGAGTGCTTCGATCGCCTTTTTGATTGCTGGTTTGTCAGCGCGCCGGTCAACGACAAAGACGAGCTTGTTTTCTGATTCCATCAGGCGAATCGATTTTTCCGTTGATACCGGGTGAAGTATGATTGTGTTCATGTGGTAGTCTCATTACTTTTGTTTTACTTGTTTTTCCTTTGGCTGTGCTTTTGCTTTTGGAACTTGCTTGTGTTCCTTTTTCTGTTCTTGTTTTTTTCCGGTGTCTGCAGTTGTTTCTTCTTTTCTCGGCGCGCTTTTGCCCTTGAAATCATTCATGAACCAGTGTTCAGTGCGAAGGCGCTCAACTGCTGCTTCAGTGTACAGAGTGAGCCGACCGGGCGCTCCGGGCGCAAGAAGGACTGCGTTCAATTCATCAACCCGTGCCACGTCGATACCGGGCAAGTTGACGCGTTCAATCGGTGCATTGCCGCTGATGACAACGAGTGGCCCTCGTCGCTGTTTGTATTTTCGTCCGCGTCCTTTTCCTCTTCCGGCGCGCACTTTTTTAATTGCGCAGCGCACGAGTTCTTGTTCAAGGCCAAGCGCGAGCAATGCTTTTTCAAGGTCATGTGCCTTGGTTATTTTTTCAAACTCAGTGCTGATAATAAACGGGTATGCATCAGGAACACGGTGGCCGCGGCTCTTCACCATTTCTTTGTTGACGGTTGCAGCGAGTGCTGAACGGACCGCAAACCGGTTTTCTTTTTTGTTGATTTTTCTTGCCCAGATTTTCCATGGCTTTGGCGGATGCGCGCGCCGTCCGCCGACACAGCCGGGTGCAAACGCGCCGACCCAATTCATATTGGTGCCGCTTCTGCTGTGTACTTTTCGGGGAACACGTGAAATACCATGGCCGTAACAGCCGCGGTAACTTCTTCGCTGCTTGCTGACCCATGATGATGATCGCTTGCCTGCTTCAGGGAATGCACCGTACGGTTGGCGTTGGGTGCTGCGCAATGCTTCAGCAGCACGCTCAATAACATCTGGGCGCACCTGCTCGTCGAATTGCGGCGGCATGTCCACCTTTCCGGTGTTTTTGTTGTCGATGGTGAGGATGGAGAGTTTCATGTTACATTCCCTGTTTTGTTGTTACACTGACATATCTGATTGTGGGCGCTTCCGACGGTATTCTCGTGGTTGGCCGCTGGGGGTGGGTAAGTTTGATGAGGCGTTTTGCCGGCCCGCCAACCGAGCCCTTGACGATAAGGTACTGGTTTTTCACCATGCCATAGCGCTTGAAGCCGTCAGGCGGATTGATATTTTTTGGCTGGGTGTCCATTTTCAGCACCCACTTGTTCCATTCAGTGCGCGTGTGATAACCGGTCTGTCCTGCGTGGGCAACACGGTACATCATATGTCCTTGTCCTTTCCACGCGCCGAGTGAGCCCGGGCCGCGCTTGGTTTTTTCTGACTTGTGGTGGCGAATGGCAACACCAAATCGTTTGACTGGGCCTTGCAGACCGCGTCCGGTGGTGACGCTGTGGGCATCGACTTGTTGCCCTTCAGCAAAAACATCATTCACAAAAATATCCTTGCCCATTTTTTCCTGCGCCCATGCAAGTTTTTGCGCAACTGTGCCGCCGAGCCCCACTTCAAAGACTTCAGGCCGTTTCTTGATCGATGTCATAGCAGGCTGGGTCTGAACCAGCACGCGGATGTCAGTGTATTTTTCGGCCTTGAGCTCAGCAAGTTTTTGCGTTGGCTCTTTTTTTGTAACTGGAAAAACGCGAGAAAGATCAGGAGTGCCTTTGCCGACGATATCAGTCATCACCCGCTCGCCGTAGGCATATACTTTGTCGATACCATAACAGCGCACGCCAATGACACGCATGGGCGGGCATTCAATGATAGTTGCAGCCGTCATGAGCTCCATGCCTTTTGTTTTTGCGGTTTTGCGAGAATCAACAAGAATAAGATGCGTCATGCCCACTTTGTAGCCGGCGAAACAGCCAGCCTTGCCCAGTGGGGTAGTCCATGCTCTAATAGGTGTATGCTGGCGTTCAGCACGCTTTCGCGGCCAAAACTGCATGCTTCCTGAATGCGGCTGGTGTTCTTTTGGCATGGGTATTCCTTGATTTCAGCATTCTGGGATACAGCTCAAGCTTATTTGGTGAAATAAGGTCTATTATCTCTTATTTCGACAAAATTGCCTTAAATAACGTCTTTCAACGAAGAATTCGCATTCTTCGCCAAACGTGTACTGAAAGACAACTTTTTCAGGCTTTGTTTGGCTGTGTTCCCATGTTTAAACCTTGAATGACATGTTTAAACACATTATATCGCGTTTTGCGTATTCTATTCAGGAATTGCGGAATTATATAAAGATTGTGATTTGAACGAACGAAAAACAGGTATTAAAACAGGTATTTATTCCCTATCTATTTATTGCCTACCTCCCGTATCCTCACTTCGGCCCACAGCAGCGGCTTTTCATACTCGTCGTGGTACCGTCCAGCAATTCGATCCCATGTTTCTACGCCTCTGTCCGTCAAGCTGATAAGCGGTCCATATTCTACAGTGCTGTGCAGGGGAATGAATGAATGTATCTCGTATTTGAACGTCTGGTTGTTTAGCCCACCAATAAGCATGAGCATGTACTGGGTCTTGTAGCGAAGTATGAGTTCGCACGTTGGCTCACCTTTGCACTCTTCATGCGCATGGAGCCGTAAAGCTTGAAGGTCTTCCACACTCGGCGTGGTGTTGTCATACTTCTTGTCATACTTCTTATACCGGCGGGATTCCTCTTTAGGACGCGTTGTGCCACGCTCCTCTTCCTGTTTAAGAACTGATTTTATTTCATCTGGTGTTCGCGGATGGGAATGATAATCACCGATAAACATTCTGCCCTGTTGCTCAATTGGGTCGATCTCCGCATGCGAAAAGAACACGCCAACGCCTAACGATTCCTGGTATTGCATCGGCTTAAGAAACGTATCAATAACGCCGTCAGGCCGCGCAAAGAGCATGTATGAAACTTCATGGTCGTGGGTGAACGAGCTGCGCAGCGTGCCGAGCACCGGCGTTGTTATCGGCACAACAACCTTGTCAGAGTTGGTAACAAGAAAATACGCACCCTCTGCATCGCCCGCATTCAGCCGGTCTTCAAGTGTTCTTTTATACAATATATAATGCGGAAGTCTCGGCGTTTGTGGCGGTTCATCGGTGGAAATGCCAAGCATACTCAGCGTTGCAGCAGCGCCAATGCCTCGTGTCATTGTTTGGGAAAAGTGTCTCCGTGTATAGTTCATCATCGCGGGAAAAAGAAACAACTATATATACCTCACGGTTCTTCTTTTCGGCGGTGCTCTCGTCGTATAGCTTGGATAGTATGCGGCCCTCCGAAGGCTGTGACCGGGGTTCAAATCCCCGCGGGAGCGTTTTGGTTATGTAGAAGCGTGCGAAGCGTTGTTTTCTCTTCCGGAGAAAACACGTCGTTCACAACAGTTTTTTGCGCAGCAAAAAAAGGTTGGTTTACATCCCCACAGGAGCGTATATTAGTTTTGAATCAGAGGTCTGGAATCAGGGGTATGACGAACTTGATTATTGCGGTGCCTTTGCCATATACTCTCCCAAATCTCGTTTGAGAACATCACCGGTAACCATTCCATTAAGCAAGGGCATGTCTGCCTGCGGATGAAGAAAATCAACAATGCCCGGTCGTTGGCTTTCAACACTTCTGCGCACGCCGCGATGCAGTGTTTCAGCCAGTGTGCCGTATTTTAATTTGTCAGGATCAATCTTCCCTTCCGCGATCAATGCTTCAATCAGCAGGCGATAGTTTTTTCCAAACTGAAAGAAATACGTGCCGCCCTCGACGACAACCGGCCGCCATTCGTTGCCGACTTTACCTTCCAAACAATGTTCTGGATCCTTGCGCATATCTCCAATTGTTCCTGCAGAACTGTCGGCGTGCTCGCCGAAAATAAGGTCGCCGACCTTTGCTTTTCTCCCCTCGAAATATTCCTGCAATTCCGGCTCCGTGCCGTTGAGATATTGGATGAGCTGGAGCGTATTTTCCTGCACTAATCGGTAGTCTTTCCCTCCTACGTTTCGTGTGCCGCTAAAATAATTCGGGCCAAGCCCATAATAAAATTCAGCCAACGCATTCAGCGCAATGGTGCCAAGGTTGACTAGTTGTGCATGAATCTGGTAAATGCCACTGTTCTGAAAGCGTGCCATGGCAAGTTCATCTTCAAATTTGAGATGTCTTTTGAGCTTTTGATCACTTGGCCATAACCTGCGCGGGTATCCCCGTACGATATTGAATCGGAGAAGCTGTTTCCATACATCTTTATCACTTCCCGTGCCATACTCTTCCCGTCCGGGCCACGAATAGCCAAGGTTTGCATCTACCGGATGCACACACCCCAAGCGGACCTCTTCGGGGAGTTTACGAAAAAAAATATCAATGGCACGGTACGTCTCTTCCATTAGTGCCGGATCAATTATCTGGTTATCATCAGTAAGTCCAGAAATTCCAAACTGGCCTTCATTCTCAATCAGAATCGTCGCTTCTCGTTCCCGCTCTCTCTGCGTTCCGGTTTGAAAGCGGTGTGCGTTAAAAGAAGGAATGCGTAATTCGGCAGCGCACATGATGCTTTCTGCTTTTATTTACTATAAATAGTTTATTGTGGTTCAGTCGTTATGTTATTGTCCTCTTTTGTTTGTCCTTCTTTCATCTTTTCCCTAAATTCTTTATATCCTCGCCGTGCTTCTTTCATGCGCTGTTTTTGTTCGTCAGTCATGGTTCGCTTTTCTTTTTTGCCTTCTTTTTCCTGCCGTTGCGCCTGCCGCATCATTCTGCGCACGTATTGTACTGGATTGGTGCACCGCGTGCATATCTGCTCGGCACATTTGAGGCCCATGCTTGAATAATATCCTGCATTGTCACAATTTGGCGGCAGCACGGTTCTCTTTTGCTGCCGGTGGTAGCGAAGCCGCCCGGTCAATACTGTTTCACGCAGCGCTTCGCCAACTTCAGCATTTTTCTTGTTCCATTCATCAAGCCGTTTTTCAATGGCATCGGCATCCCAGCCAACGCTGGCCAAAAAATTAATCAGCACAAACATGGCACGCTTCTTGCCGTCTTTCATGCCCTGCAGCATTTTTGCTATACATGGTGGGAACAATGTTTCTGGCGCAGCAGTCTGGAATTTTTCAAATGCTTTTTCACCGCGAGAATCGCCGAGATACGCTTCACCGGCTGTTTTTTCTTGCTCCTTGCGCGTGCCAAAATCAATTGCTGTGCGCAAGAGTGCCATTGCTTCTCCCTTTGTGGTGTTGGCTGTGTCGAGGAATATTGGATTATTTTTGGTGACATTCGGCGGCGCTGCGCGCTGCTTGTCAAACGTCATGATATCTTCTGGCGCAATCGGAAGGGACATAAGCCCTGATTTTTCATGGAGCGAGTACGGCGCGCGGTAGAGGTGCCGCGAAGAAATAAGCACCGTGTCCACTTCAATCAGCGCCGTGGTGTTGAGCTGCTGGACTACTGTTTCAGCGCCGCAAGTTTGGCACCCCCGTTCTGCATTCATCAGCCGCATGAGCTTGCTGCATTTTTCGCAGGCAGTTGGCTCATCTGCCTCTTTTATCTGCACGTTGCCGCAGTGTTCACAGCCATATTCAATGCGCGGCTTTTCCTTTTCATTTGCTTTTTTTTCCGTGTCGCACCCTGCGCACACGGTTTTGATAAGGTCTTCTTTTTTGGTTTGTTGTTTCAGCTTGTCAAAATCAACGCTGAACCGCTGGGCGAAATATATCCGGTTATTTTTCACGCTGATATGTTTTGCCGTTATATACCCAAGAAGGTACGTTGCAATCATGCGGGGCGCTTCAGGAAAGAGTAGTCGGGTTTCAACGAGCTGGCCTGCCCGGTCAATTTTTTCCGGGAACGCTTCAAAGGGCACGCCGATATGCCATCCCTTGTTGCCGGAAAATTTTACGCTGACGCTTTTGATGCCGTGTTCTTGCAGGCTTTTTACCATGAGCCATGCAGTCATTTTTGATACACCCCAGTGCACTGCATCGATGTCAAGCACAAGGTCCCATCCGGTGCGCAGGGCATCACTGTCGGTTTTTCGCATGCCGGTTTCAAGCGCCAGCGGATTTGACCAGCGCTCTTCGGAAACATGAAACGATGTTGCACCTTTCTTTGCCAGCTCCCCAACATCATTCGGAAAATACACAGCGTCCGGCCGTTTGCCAAATCCGCTTTCGCCGTATTTCACTGCTGCTTCCCTGTTTTTTGCTCCGGCAGCAAGGCCTTCTTGCACCTCTCTCCGGAGATAATATTTCAGAATGGCAGCAGGTTCCATACTGTTGGTGAATGGGTGCGGTTTTATAATGATTATTATGGGGCGCTTGCTATTTTTGAGCAGAACATTTTTAAGCATTCCATCCTTTTTTGGTCTGATGGCGGTGAATGCGCGTGAGCAGGAAGCAGGGTTTCGTGAGTGGCTCGAAAAAATAAACACCAGCAACAAGCTCATCATTGTTGAAGGAAAAAAAGATGCACATGCCTTGTGTTCGCTCGGTGTCAACAACCATGTTGTGATGCTCAGCAAAAAGCCACTCTACGCGGTTGTCGAAGATGTTGCCGAAAAAACAACCGACGTCATCATCCTTACTGACTTCGACAAAAAGGGGAAGGAATTATACGGCAAACTCAAAAAATCACTCATCGCCCACGGCGTACAGGTAGACAACACGTTTCGTGAATTTCTGCAGAACACCGGCATCAGCCACATCGAGGGTTTAAAAACACACGTGCAAAAATATATAAAGGGGCAGGAACTTTAGAATTCTATGGATGGACGTATCAAAACAGTTGTACTGCTTGGATTCCTGAGCGCCCTCATGCTCGGCATCGGTCGCTTATTGGGCGGATTTCAGGGACTGACTATTGGGTTAGTCTTTGCACTCGTTATGAACATCGGCAGCTACTGGTTCAGCGACAAAATTGTGCTTGCCATCTACCGCGCCAAGCCATTTACGCAAAAAGACCAGCCGGAGCTCTACAAAATCGTCAAAGAAGTGGCTGAAAAAGCGCAGCTGCCCATGCCCAAATTGTATATCATCCCTTCGCCAGCACCAAACGCATTTGCCACCGGACGAAATCCGAACCACGCGGCTGTTGCTTTTACCAACGGCATCCTCACCCTGTTAAACAAAGACGAGTTGCGTGGCGTGATTGCTCACGAGCTTTCACACATTAAGAATAGAGACATCCTCATCACCACCATCGCTGCAACCATCGCTGCAGTGATTTCCTACGTCGGCATGATTGTGCGCTGGGGCGCCATCTTTGGCGGCTTCGGTGGGCGTGACAATCAAAGAGGCGGATCGGGTGGCATACTTCAATTTTTGGTCTTGGCAATTCTCGCTCCCTTGACTGCAACAATCATTCAGCTTGCCATTTCCCGCGCGCGCGAATATCAAGCAGACAAAACAGGGGCAGAAACACTGAAGGATGGAAAACACCTCGCGTCGGCACTTGACAAACTACACGGCAGCGTTTCCAAACACCCGCTCACTTTTGGCAACGCGCAGACATCAAGCTTATTTATCGTCAACCCATTCAGCGCGCATGGACTCATTGCATTGTTCAGCACGCACCCACCGGCTGCTGAAAGAATTAAACGGTTGAAGGGAATGAAGTTTTGATAATTCTTTTTTTAACCATTTTTTAAGCATACTTTTCTGTTCATCTCTTCTTTGGTATCTTCTGCCCCTTGTGCTGGTCATGCACATGCTGCGCAAGCGCCTTCACATTCTTGTGGCAGTGGGGGCATTTTCCTTCCTCTGTCGGCTTGACATATCGGGGAAGTATTCCGAGTTTTGCGCGTGTCGTTGACATATTCTGTTTTTTGTTTTTGCCATTTAAATTGTTTATGCAAAAATCATATAAATAACACCTTCTTTTTCATTTCTATGGCGTCACAAACCGCAACCTTTGCCGCCGGATGCTTCTGGGGCGTTGAAGCAATGTTCAGAAAAGTAAACGGCGTGCTCCAGACAACCGTCGGCTACACCGGTGGCACAGCACCAAACCCGACGTACGAAAAATTGTGCACTGGCACCACAGGCCACGCAGAGGCAGTGCAAGTTGTTTTTGACCCCCACATCATCTCGTATTCCGAGCTCGTTGATTTTTTCTGGACTATACATAATCCAACCGTGTTGAATCGGCAAGGGCCTGATATTGGCTCGCAGTACCGCTCGGCGATTTTCTGCCACAACGACAAACAAAAAAGAGAAGCAGAGGCGTCAAAGGCAAAGCTTGAAAAATCAGGACGATACAAACAACCCGTGGTCACGCAGATCGTTCCTGCACGGCAGTTCTACAAAGCAGAAGAATATCATCAACGCTATCTCGAAAAAAAGGGGCTGGCATCTTGTCATATCTAAACCAATAGGTATTTATATTTCTTCTTTGAAATATCATCCATGCGCAAAAAACCATCTAAAAAATCATCAAAAACAGCATCAAAAAATGTGCTGACTGAAGGATCGATTCTGAAATCATTGCTCACGTTAGCTATCCCTATTGTTCTTGCAACAATGCTCCAGACTGCGTACCAGTTGATCGACGCATTCTGGGTTGGCAGACTCGGGGAAGCTGCTGTTGCGGCTGTTGCATTAAGCTTTCCCATAATGTTCCTCCTTTTTTCATTTGGTGGAGGGCTGGCAATTGCCGGCACGATTCTTGTTGCGCAATACCGCGGCAAGGGAAACCAGCAGCAGGTTGATTATTTTGCTGCGCAGACCGTGCTGATGATGTTGGCGGTGTCGGTTGTGCTCACTATTCTCGGTTATTTTATGACTCCCTTTCTGATTCGCCTGATGGGCGCAGCTCCTGACGTGTTTCCTCAAGCGGTTTCCTTTCTCCAAATATCGTTTTTGGGAATGGTTGCAGTGTTCGGCTCGTTTGTGTTCCAGTCACTCATGCGCGGCGTTGGCGATGTGAAAACACCGCTCCTTATAATCTTGGGGTCAGTAATTCTCAATTTTTTCCTTGATCCGTTATTTATTTACGGGTATGGCTCATTTCCAGCATTTGGCGTCGGTGGAGCTGCGGTTGCCACGGTCATTACTGAAGGCCTTGCTGCCATCATCGGATTTTCAATGCTGTTCAGCGGGAAGTACGGAATTCACGTCAAACTCTCAAATCTGAAGCCACGTTTTGACGTAGTTAAAAAAATGTTTTTACTCGGATTTCCTTCGTCGATTGACCAATCGTTGCGCGCTCTCGGATTTATCGCTATGGTTGTCCTTGTTGCAAGCTTTGGCACAACCGCGATTGCTGCCTATGGCATTGGCATGCGCATCCTTGGATTTATTATCATTCCTGCACTGGGTTTGAGCATTGCAACCTCCACGCTTGTCGGCCAAAATATGGGTGCAGGAAAAATTGCGCGGGCAGAAAAAATAGCCACCTTAAGTACCCTTCTCGGCTTTGGCGCCCTCACGGTTATTGGCATACTGATTTTTATTTTTGCACGGCCGCTCTCTACCTTTTTTATTCCCGGTGAAGAACAGGTCATTGCACTGAGTACATCCTTCATCCATATCATCGCATTAACCTTTGGTCTTATTAGCATTCATATCGTGCTGAGTGGCGTATTTCGTGGTGCAGGCGACACCATGACTCCACTGGTGCTTGCGCTGATAAGCTTGTGGCTGATCCAGTTCCCGCTTGCGTACGTTCTTTCAACCTACACCGCTCTCGGCGTTGCCGGCATTTGGTGGGCATTCCCCCTTGCCAATATTATCAACGCAGTGATAACTATTCTTTGGTACCTGCGCGGCTCATGGAAAAAGAAACGCATCACTGAAGACTTCAAAATGATTGAAAAAGTCGAAGAAGCAGCGCTGACTGAAGAAGGAATATAACTTTATTATTCTTCATACATCACTAACACATTCATTGCTTCGCTTTCTGAAGGCCCCGGGCACATTTTAATGTCAACAATTTTCTTGTGCTGGACAAATTCATTGACATCCTTTTCCAACATCCGCACATTCACATTGCTGAACATTTTTATTTTCATGCTATTCCCTCGTGTATCCTTCACCCAGCACGCGCTGGATTTCCTTTGCCTTCTTCTCACCTATCTTTTCCACGGTTTGCAGCTCGGGAATACTGGCGTTCATTATATTTTTTATGCTTCCAAAGCGTTCCAGCAGGGGTTTGCTGAGCTTCGGGCCGATGCCCGGAAGCGATGCAATGACATACTCCTGCTGTTCTTTGGTCGTGAGTGGTTTTTTTGAATGGAGCGTGCCGTTCTTCATGCCCTCCATCTGCTCGCGCCGCGCAGTTACGGCAAGAATCGCAGCAGTATCCTTTGCGTTTTTGGTGTACAATATCGGTACGCCAAGCGTTACCGTAATCGTGCTCAACATGCCACGAATAGCATTCGGGTGGATGCTGCGCTGGGAATAGATATCCTCTTCCCCCTCGACAATCAGCAACGGGCGGTCATAGATTGTTTTCAGGGCAATAAGCTGGCTTAAAAGCCGGCCGTCAATGATTGAATCAACAAAATCAGGCACGGTCTTAAACTCGACTGCGCATCGTGCGCTCAACACAAAATCGCCTGCCTCAAGCCGTCGGAGGCGTACCTTGATGTTCTTTTCCAAAAACTCTTTGACAATCTTCGAGCTCTTTTCGCGGTCATCAACCATAATCACCACATCGTTGCCGGTGCTGTCAACCAACAATTCATCGTGTTTTTTTTCTTTTTGGCCGAGCAGGTGTTCAATCTCAAGTTGTTTGAACACATTTTTTAATTCGCCCATGTTGCGCTGCATTCGCTTTTCTTTGTGAATGGCTGACCAGCGGTAGGCCTCATCCCGCGTTCCTTTCGCCATCAACATGATCACACCGCCTTTTTCAAGCCTGCCAGTTCTCCCTCTCCGCTGGATATGGCGAATTGCTGATGGAATCGGCTCGTAGAAAATTACGTGGTCCACTGAAGGAATATCAATGCCCTCTTCGGCAACACTGGTTGCAATCAATGCGGTGAATACTCCTTCAGAGAATTGAATCAGCATCTGTTTCTGCTGTTTCTGGGAAAGGCCGATGCCTTTCTTTTTTGCTTGGCCAACAAAGATTTCTGATGAGATGTTCTCTGTATCAAGCATCTTCTTAATTTTTGATGCAGTGTCGCGGTAATTCGTGAATATGATAATTCGCTTGCTTCCTTTCTCTTGTTGTTTGTGCAGAATTGTTTTCAGCGCCTCCATTTTCGGATGTTCGCTGTGCTGTTCGACCAGCGTACGCATCTTGGCGAGTGCTGTTTTGAATCGGGAATCTTCAACAAGGTTTTTGACTGCTCTCGTCGTGCTGGTTGCCGCCTGTTGCTGCAGCTTTTCCATATATCCAAAGGCCTGCTCAACTCCTTGGCTTTCCAGCATCTCAATCGCATGGTCCACCTTCGTTGCTTCTGCGGCGAGCGAGATGCTTTTCAGAATGTTAAAATCCTTGTTTCCTTTTGCAATTTCACCATGGAGCGCACCTTGTAGACGCAGTAGCTCCGTCTTGCTTATCATGCTGGAGCTGGTGTTCAAATAGCCGAGCTGGCGTATTTCCTTCACCTTTTCTCCATGGCACTCCTTGAGTATTTTTTGAATTGCCGTATATTCTTCCGGCAGCGCGACCGGAACAACATCCATGCTAATGCTCTGCACATACGGTGCAACATCAGCGTCATGGTCGCTGCGCACTTCAGCGCCTTCAATGAACAGGTTTTGGCAGACCTCAATGATTCCTTCCTTGTCATTGCCCGGCGAGGCGGTCAGCCCAAGAATTTTTGGATACGATGCTTTTTTGATGTATTGTTCTGCAATAAATTTGTACGTATAGTTCCCGGTTGCGCGGTGGCACTCATCAAAAATTAAAAGACAGACATCTTTGAGGCTGATACGCTCATTGATGATGTCATTTTCAACACCTTGGGGGGTTGAGAAAATGATTGTACTTGCTTTCCACAACTGCTCGCGCTTTTCCGGCTTGACAAAACCGGTAAAAACAGTCATATCTTTTTCTGGCAGGGTGCTGTATTTGAGAAATGATGCCTTATGCTGCTCTGCCAGCGGCCTCGTTGGCGCGAGGAAAAGAATTTTCGAGGTGGGAAATGATTTCAGCCGCTGGAGGGCAAGCATAAGCGCGATGGATGTTTTGCCGAGGCCCGTGGGGAGCACGACGAGCATATTTTTTTGAACACAGGTTGCCAAAATAGTTTGCTGGTATATTCTCGGCTCGAAATTGCGGATGGTTAACGGTTGGGAGTTTTGCGTTTGGAGTTCGCCATCGGTTGTACCTGGTTGCTGCTCTGGCATTAATGGTGCACGAAGCATTTCTGCAATTCTCTTTGCACCGATATCATCAGAAGCATCAGTCATGGTCATCCCTGTTCGTGGCACCAGATAGTATGTTAAATCGCCTCTGTTTTCAAAGCTTTCGATCATGGACGGCCTCTTTTTATATTTTGGAAAACTATTTATATCTCAATTACTTTTTTTTACTTTGCTCTGGACTTGGCGTTACCGCGTTATGCGGGCATTTTTTTCTTTTTTTCCTCTGTAAACAAAAACTATTTATATCTGAATCATTTTCTTATTATTGGTTCTGGACCTCCCCCTGGTTGGGGATCGCTTTTTTTCTTTTACATTTTTTTTGAACATAACGCTGGCGCCGGGAATTTCACTCAACGGGAAACTCCCACAGAGGTTTGAACCCGGATACCCTTTCGGGATGGAGGTTCTGGACCTCCCCCTCAACCAGGTTGAAGATCGCCAGCGTTACTTGTACTAAAAACTAATTCTGGTTTATATACCTCACGCGCATCTGTCCAGTGTCCAGTGGTGGGGGGTTTTGGGGTTTTAGGCCTTGGGCATTTGGTTTATGGGGTTTATGGCGTGTCCAGTGGTGGGGTTGGCGTTAAGATTGGATAAAAGGAAAAGCTAGTTAATCATCTCTCTTCTAAGAACTTCCTATGTTGATTCTAGATCCTGGTGGAAAATCACCGTTTTACATGTGCGACAGCTGAGTTGCGCTTCAAAACCATAACTTCCTGTTTTCTCTGGCTGACCGACAACAATGCCCTTACACCCACTACAGTCATATGCAATAACATCGGTTAAATCAATACCATCGGGAGTTCTTTCGTCCAGCACGAGCCCTATACCTTCCGATTCTTGCAGATGATACATCGGTAACTCTGGTGATCTGCTCCATGGTCCGACCCGTTTTCTGAGCTCATCAGTTGAGGCCACTATTGTTCCTTCAATGCCTGCAATCTGAGCTCGGGCAGGCGAAATATTCTCAACAGTAGGCGATTCTACAACAACGTCTGTCAAGCCTCTTGCTGCATACACTTTTAAGATATCGTTCGGATTTCCGGTTGCATAGCCGAGAACAGTATCCACCACACCAGTTCTCTGTTGCGTGACAGCCCAGATAAGATACGGGTTATTTATTGTCCATTCTTTAGCCATTAAATGCAGAATTCTCTGGTCATTAATAAAAATATAGGAAGTAAAGAACAACAATCTTTTTCACCCCCACAATCTTTTTATGTGTGCTCAGTTTCATTCGCACTATGGTTACTGCTGAAGTACATATTGGTGACGGAGTTCCGCGCGATTTAGATCATTATTTTATAACTCTTGCTGACACTGTTCTTGCGCTTGAACGAGAAAGCGGTGAGCCATCGCAATTAGTTGCCCGTGTTGGTGAAACACTTCTTATTGTCGGTGACCTGCGAAAACGAGACGGACCGTACGTTCTTGATATGAAGAAAGAATACAATCCTGATCCCTATAACAAAAATACGCTCCCTCTACCTAACCCCTCTGCACATTTGGCAGCAACCTACAATTCGTTTGGGGATATTGAAACAGCGGTTGAAGACGAACGTACAGCAACATACTTAACGTCACGAAGAGATCAACGCCCGCACCTTATAGGTCGTCCTCGAACTGGTTCATATGGCATCGGATTTCTTGTTGGCGGCGAAGATGAAGGGTATGTAAGCGTTGGACGTGTGATTCCACCACTTCTTAAAGAGCGAGAATCTGTTTCAATTGACGTGCTTGTGGATTAAGCTTTTCCTTCCCAACAATCTTTAAAAAACACCGTCGTTCTCCAACATCCATGAACCGCACCCTGCTCATTCGTTGTTTCCTCTGGACCTGCGTCTTTACGCTTGCAGCATGGGGCGTCCTTTCGTTTGGCGCCGACCCTGATTTTGTGTTTGACAAATTTTTGAGCGCTGGCTTTTTTGTGCTCCTGCTTGTGTTCTATGAGCGCTTTCGCCTGAATCTCAAAATAATCATTCCCGTTGTTTTTGCCATTGCCCTCCATCAAGCAAAACTCTACGGCGCCGTATTTTTCGGTTTCATTCAGTTTGACATGATTATGCATGTGGTCGGTTCGTTTGCTGTTGCACTCGTTGTGTACCAATGGCTGATTCACGAGGAGCGCAGCATGCAGTACTGGAAAAAAGTCGCGTTTCTTACGATTCTCGTTGCCATGGGCATCGGCGCGGTGCTTGAAATTGTCGAATATTTTGGCTACGCCAATCTGCCAGAAGGTGGCGGAATTCTCCATTACGGCGAAGGCGATGAAGGCGGCTGGTCAGACACAATCCAAGATATGATCTTTAATGCGTTTGGCTCATTAGTGGCAGTGGTGATTATGTCCATCAGTGTGCTGCGACATAAAAGAACTCACTCAATTAGTTAATTTATTCATCAATCGTCTTGCTCAAATCTTCAATCATTGCCTCATCCGGAACATCATCAGCAGCAGCCGGTACCGGAGCAGGCACTCCTTTTATTTTTCTCAAGCGCTCAATCTCTTCCTGCGGGTTCAGCTCAACAACGCGGTTTGCAGTCAATTCAATTCTATCAGTGTAGGTATTCTTTTTGACGCGCCCTAAAATTTTTATTGTTTTTCCCAACACGTCCTGCCGAATTGTTTCAAATGCAATGGGCTGGCTGTTGATGGCTTGTAACTCATCATGGCTCTTGTTCGTAAGGCGTTGGAGCTGGTTGCTGAAAAAAACCGTGCGGATGGTTGCCGTGCCGTCGTCAAGCACCATGTTTGCCACATACGAAAATGAGGGCGTAACAGCACCGTGGGTGTCACAGAGTTTGTCGGTATTTTGCTGCTTGACCTTGCGGTTGCAGTGCGGGCACACTTCAAAAAATTTCGGGTCAAACACCTGCACCATGATACCGACGACTTCGGCATTGTCGTCCTGTTCAGTTAAGTCAGCGATTGCTTTTCTGTTGCCATCCTGCATTTCTCCAACCACCTCATCAGGTGGATTGAGAATGATATTTGAGTTATCGCGTAGGTGCACTTCTTTTCTGCCCTGATTATCTTTGACATACGCGAATTGCACTTTCACGACCATGCCCTTTTCGAGTTCTTTCAGTTTGTCGGTCTGTGAGCCCCAGAGCACAATTCGAATGCCTCCTGTTTCATCCGCAATAAGAAAACTTCCCACCATGCCAGTGCGTGTCCCTGACTGGAAACTTCGAGCTTCAAAAATATCCTTCACTCTGCCGGTTATTTCAACATTGCGCATGCCGGGCAATAAAGAATTTATTTTCAGCCTGCCCGTCTCTTCATCAAAAAGCTTGACTCCGTGCTCGTTCGCAATAATGTGCGCTGCACCCTCTCGCGATACGAGCCCGGCAAGCTGATTCATTTTATTCTGTATCTTCTCCTCTATTTCCCCCGCAGTGAGGCCCGTCTTTTCCTGTATTTTTCCGACAATGGTCTCGTACGGTACTTTAATCATTTTTTACCTCAAGCGAGCACGCTTTTATATTGTTTGTGATGGTGGATTGGTGGTGCTTGTGTGGGTATATTCGACTGTATGGATTTTACTGTACGCATCGGCATCTCCGTTATCCAAACTCGATACTGAACCGGTACTCAAGCGACCGCAATTCAATCGAGCCGCGCGATGGGTCATGCGCAATGAACGTGCGCCCATCATCCTTGCTTGCGCAAAAAACATACACCATGCCGGTATGGCTGCGCAGTTTTTCCAATGAATCATCGGATGATAGGCTGCAATCATCATAGTGAACAGTTATGCGCTTATTCGTGAGAAATGGCCCCGTGTTCACCACATCCAGCCATTCTTCAACACAGGCATTGGCTGATTTTCCGGTGCTCTGCTGGCAGGAAACAATGCCCTTTGCCATTGTTTTTACTTCAGTGCCAAGGAGCGTGTAGTCACCAAAATCAGTTGCTACCTCAGTGGCAAATGAAGCATTTGCGCCGAGTTCGCCGATGGGCGCACGCTTTTCCTTGATGGTCACCGATTCTTTCCACAGCGTGCGTGCTTTTCCAGTAATCTGCATTCCGGTTGGCGTCGGTGTTGTCTCAATAGCAAACGTAGAATTGCCGCCGCGGTTGATTGGTTTCAGATACACATTCAGTGCGTCATTGAGATATGTTTCAAACGCTTGTGTGGGAACCGGCAGGCAAAATTTGGTTGCATTTTCCCGCATCCATATCGGAGCGCCATTGGTATCACCACAAGCGGGCTTTTCATAAAATCCGCCGTGCTGTGCCATTGAAAATATCGCGGAAGATGCTGCGTACGGCGCTGCTTCACGCACAAACAGCTGTTCGTCAGCAAGCAGTACATCCGTGCGAAGCATGGCGAGCTGTTGTTCTCCGATATACTGGGGAAGGTCAGATGGTTTTTTTAGCGCGCTCATGCCCAAAAATGTTACCACGCCGATGATAAGTCCCAGTACTGCCAGAATGAGAATCACCGTTGCTTTTTTGTTGTTCTTTTTGAAAAGGATCATGATTGTTTCACCCATAGAACTTCGGCTCACGCGCCGTGCGCAGCCGTGCCGTAATAGTTATGCCTGGTTTTTGTGTTGGAATTTTTATTTCATACGAGGTAATAACCCCACTTGGCACACCACCGATGGTGATTGTTCCTTCAGGATATTGGTATTCAAAAGTTACTTCTCCTTGCCAAAACCACGTCTCTTTTAGCAGGTCGTTCAGTTCTTGTTCGCGCTCATTTTTCGGCGTAGGATTTGTCATGCGCACCACATCAATAATGCGCAGCCCTTCTGCCTCAAGCGCAGTTCCCAGCTCATGATTTTTTGTTATTTCCTGCGTCACTGGCTGCAGGAGATAGGTTCGAAGCACCTGCGCGCTGGTCAGCACCGATTGTTGTTCCTGCACTGCCTCGCGCACGCTTCCCCTGCTCAATGCAAGCAGGTTAAAAATGACAAAAAAGAAAATAGCGCCGAGTACGACTGCGATGATTGCCTCGGTTGGGTCCGGCGGGTTCAATCCTTTTTTATTGTGAAATAGAGTGCGCATTGTTTATTCCTCTTTTTTTGATGAAACAACCAGCAGGCCGCGCTTTACCGTTCCCTGGCCGGCAATAAGCACGGGCAGTGGCTCTTTGACAATTTTTTTTGTGGTGGCGCACTGCGCGAAATTAGTCGTTTGGAGTTCTTTAATGATTTTCTGCTCGCCAAACCGGTAGTCATACAGCTCCAGCTTAAAGCACTGCTTCTGTGCTGCTGCCGGCGGTATCATAAAACACTTGTCAAGCTGCTCTTGCGTAAACCGCGAAACATCAATAACACTGGCGCCATCAACCGCAAAACAGTCCGGCGAATTAACGAGCCGGTAGAGCGCAACAGCTTTTTCAGCGCCAGGATACGCAGTATTTTCTGTCTGCGCTGCGCGGTCAGCAATCATGATAAACAGGCCCATGCCAGCGACCAGCGCAATCAGCGCAAAAAAATACAAAAATACCTTGCTCGGAATGAGCGAAATTCCCTTTCTGCTTTCAACGCGCTGATGCAGCAGAAAAATCACCAGTGCAATGAGCATAAGCAAAACGGTGCCAACGCCTGCTATCAACGCGCTTGTGCCCAAGGCCTGCTGTTTTTCCGGCCGTACGAGCTGGTCACGCATTGCCTCAAGTCGGCAGTCAATATCTGTGATGATGCACATACTATCACACATGCCATCCTGCACCGCGGCGCAGAGCCATTCTTTTTTGTTGCAGTCAGCCAGGCAGGTGTCCTGCTCAAAATATTCGCACACTCCATTGCCGCACAAGCAGTCCGGGTCAGCGCCCGGGCAGGTTGGCTCGCACACGCCATCTTTTATTTTTGTGCAGAGGTCTGATTGTTGTGGGACGTGTGCAAGCGCTGCTGCAAGCACTTCTGCGGTGCGCATGAGCGCCGCATGTTTCCGATCCTGGGCGGTTCTGATATTCTCGTTTTGCAATTCTTCGTCAAATGTCAGGAGCGCTTGTTTAACTTCAGTATCGCTCAACACTTTTTGTTCTGGTTGGGCAATGCGTATTTTTCCTTCTCGGTCAGCGTAGAAGAGGAGCATTCTGCACGTTTTTTTCTTCTGGGTAAACAAGGCCAGTGTGTCATTTAGATTTCCTTCCTTTGCCGCGTGAATGCACAAATCTTCTCCGCTTATGTCTTTGAGAATCTTTTTTTCAACACTGCTCAACAGGCCGGCAGTATCACTCACGGTTGCAGCAGCACTCAGGCTCAAAAGTATGCAGAGCACCACAACCATACTCACTCTGCCCACTATTCCGGCGTGCTTAGCTTGCTTCATACGCAACAACGCCTCCTTCATTAACGATTTTAATGCGGGTGACCGGGCTGGAGCCAAGCACAAGTTCATCGACGGTTGTTGGTTCAGGAACCAGTGCAACCTTGCTGCCGAGTTTCACCACAAACAATTCCGCTGTACCTGAGAGCCGAGTATAGACCATACTGGGAATCTGGATTATCTGTTGGATGGATGTTTCAATTCCGGTGATTTTTTCCACGCTCACAGTGTCAGCAACTGCGATTTTGTACACCTTCATGTCTCGATGAGAATAATTCAGCACCATCTTTTCTGCGCGCATGCCTGCTGCTGTTTCCATAGTCAGTGCGAGATCGTTGGCAAGGTACTGGCTGGTCATCTGCGCGCCTTTGCTGATGGCAACGCCTTGGTTGATGAAAAAAAGAATCAGCATGCCGCCGATAAATACTTCGAATGCTACAGCGAGGGTTTCCAGCCATGCCTGGCCTTTTTTGTTTGTGTGGTGCTTGTGATAGTGCCTGCTCATGCAACTGCCTCTGCACATTTTTTATTGTTCCATGCACACGATAGACTGCAACTGTACGTCGCGCATGCCTCGGCGTTGTCAAAGGTTGCGCAGGTTGTTTCCGTGGTGCACTGGTTGCAGGTTTTTTTATCAACACCTCGATAGCAGATATCCTTTGGTTCGGTGTTAGTGCACACAGCAAACGAACGTACAGTGCAGTCAATTGTTTCACGCGTGTTTTTTGCTGCATTTTTCACTGCAGGGTCTGATGCAAATGTCTCTGCCAGCGTTAATGCGGCTCGTCCCTCATCATATTTCTTCTGTTTCACCATGCTCATAGCGCGGAGGAAATAGGTTTTGTCATGCTCTTCTCCATTAAGAATATATTCAGTCCCTTCAACCACCGTCCCCATGCCGGTTTCACGGCCAACTGCATTGCCGGGAAACCCTTTCCCCTGTTGCTCGGCTTCCATCAGCATAAGATCGTTGAAGAGCGTTTCTGCTGCGGCATAATTTCCAGTGTCGTATTCTTTTTCTGCTTCAGCAAATTTTGTGTGCGCCTCGACAAATAATTTTTGCTGGTCTTCCATGCCGCGCTTGATGCAGGGCTGGTCCATGCACAGCGCAATGCCATAAGCACTTTTTTCAATGGTTATCTGGGGCTCTGGCAGGATGTTGTGGAAGCCAAGGTAAACATCGTGCTGCACAGCACCTTGACTACGGTCTCCACCAATATTCTCGTTGCGCGTGAGCATGAAGCCTCCTTTCCAGTATGTAGTATCAACGCTGTCGTGCTCTGCACGGTTCATGTTGAAGAATTCCTGATCAAATGGAGCGCAGCTTTCCTTTTCCCATTCGAGTTTGAAAAGGTAGGGAACTGCCGTCGCACTTTCCCGTTTTATCGTCGGTGTTTCCAGCAGGCAGAGGCATGCCTTTCCGATCGTGCAGTCTGCCGGGCGCTCAGCAAGCAGAATGGTCATACTACTTTTATCGGCTCCGTTCCCTGTAGGTGCAAGCTTCTTGAGCGTGGTCGCCGTGCTCGAAAATCCGAGAAGCGCATAGTTGCTGCCAAGGTAACCAACAACAACATCACTGCTTCCTGCAGGTTTTTGTTCGATTGCTTTCACCACAGAAACCAGCTCCTTAAATTTCGCGTCGGGCCTGCCGCTCAATCCTTCACGGAAAATGTTGGTGCAGGAAACCGCGATGGCAACAATGAGCATAATCGATAGAATAAGGCCTATGGTAAAGCTTAAATCACCCTTTTTATTGTGCGTGATACTCATGAATATCCTTTGAACTCTTTTTTTGATTAACTTTTATTTTAATCAACTGTTACGAAAACAGATTTTGCACGACCTGCAAAACCAGGGCAAGATACGAACTGCCGTTCGCACCTTCTGTTTTTCTCGCGGGGTAAAAATCCGGCCCCGGATTTTTACCGTGGTGTGTTTCATGCGAGTGCTGTTGCATCGCCCTATTTCCTTACCAGTTCGTTTCTTGCCGTTCCGGTTCGTGTTGGTTGGTACAGTACACTATCATTCTATTACCCGTGTTCGTTCTAACACACCGTCGCTTGCCTACATTCCATCGTCGTGCCGCAGGCCGTTTGCGTTTCAAGACAGCCGTACCGTTCGCTGCTCGGATTTTTATCCATGCTGCCTGCTTGCTGCGCAAGCCGCGGGTCACAGGCCTTTGCCGGGCAGAGGTCGTTCATGTTGATGATGCCGTCGTTGTCAGCGTCGCCGAAGTCGCCGAACTCCTCACTGCTGTATCTTTTTGCGCTGTCAGCAAAGGACATTCTGCTTTTCATCAGCACATACCCACCGATGGCAATAACCAGCAGGACCAGAATAATGGTCAGCCAATCTGCCTCTGCTTTTTTGTTGTTAAACAGTTTGTTTTTCATATGCTTCATGAGGTCACCTTCTGTGTCTGCGCATCCTGAACCGCTGGCACTGGATTACCCCGAACAGGAACTGCGTTTCCCGGATTCAGCTGATAGTTGATTTCCCTGCCCTGCACGCGAACATCTGAAATTGTGCCAATGCCAACTGCAATGAGACGCTTGCTGGTTGCATCGTACTTCAATCCTCCTTTATCATCCGGCACAAAACTGGCAATCTCCCATCCTGCCGTATTTTCTTCTGCATAGCCGCCGGGCTGTCCTTTATACAGCACGGTTATTTTTTCTATTTGCGCGGTGTCAATGCTGTCGAGTGCCGCATCGTCCGGATTTTCCACCACATCGCGGGCAGTAACACGATGCGTTTTCAAGCCGCGGGTGAAATCAGCAAACGCAATTTTTTCAGTTGCGGTAAAATCATAATCAACACAGACATAACATGTTTCGCCGGTAAATCCAGTGCGGTGAATTTCGCCGATAAACGTGATTTCAATGTCAATATCTCCGCCCGCGCTTTGCAGGAACTCCTCAACAACACCCTTGTGTGATTGCAGCGTCGCGATGGTATATTGTGTTGATGGCTTTTCATTTTCAATATATCCCAGCTGGCTTGCCGTGCTGACCACGCGTGGCAGTAATTCACGGAACACTATAACCGCAACAACGGCAAGCAGTGCAAGGAGCAGGATAAACGTGAGCCAGCCGAATCCTTTTTTGTTTTGTTTCATTGAATCTCCTCTATCAGTTTCCTCTATCTATTCCCTTGCATTGTGCAATGCATCAGTCAGTTTTTCTTGTGTTGCCGTTGGGCTGGGCAAAAACTTTTTTGCCAGCAGATATCCAACCACCACAACCGTGGCGAGGAACAACGCAAGCAGCACCCAAAACCAGACGGTTGCGGAAAATCCAGTTTCACCTTGTGCCTTGCGGTGCTGCATCATCCGCATCTTTTCCAGTTTTAATCCTTCAGTAACTGTACGAATCATGTTCCACCTCATCCACCTCAACTCGTGAGTCGTTCTCCAGACCAGCCATCCATGAGCCGGCACTGGCCTGCCTGATTCTGCTCGTCAATATAAACCACTTGGTAGCGTGTTTCCTCGATGTTTTGAACGCCGGTTGCTTCAGACAGTTTTCCACTGCTCAGCTTATCCACCACCCAATACTCTGCCTGTCCCACCCGTTCAGCAAGCCAGCCGGGTGAAAACTCCGCCAGCATCACGGTGTAATACTGTCCCTGCTTAATGTCGGGCGTCAATGACGGATTTTCAGCAACCGCTTCCAGCGTGTCGCCGTTGATGTAGGAAAACAAAGACTTTCCATTTGGTAAATATATATTTTTCATGTCGCTCATGACTGTTTCTTTTCGAAGGGGACTCGCGATATTTTTTGCCTGAAACGTAAAGCATGGCACGCATTGAATGCGGGGACCGAACGGCAGGGGGAGGCGATATCTTCCACCGCCCCATTTTTCCCAGCAGCGCTTCATCAGATTGGTGACCTGAAATTCTGCCTTGGTCGGGTCTTTGTCTTCAATTACTTCCGGCTCTTTGGGAATGCACGCAGCAGGAATATCCTTGGCAATTTCCCCTTCTTTCAGCTTGTTGAAAAAATAATTTTGCACACGGAGCTGCTCAAAGCAGGATTCATCGCTTGCTATTGGTTCGCAGCCCTTGAAAAAAAATATGAGAAAGGCTGTGATGGCGATGGCTGAAATAATAATAAGGATGTGCTCTTGGATAAAGTCAAGAATTCCTCCCTGCGCTTTTTTTCCGTTAAACAACACGTGCATCACCCGCATCACTCTCGTTTTTTAGTGCAAGGCAGCACGCATTGGTTGGCGATGCACATTTCAGGTGCGCAACGTCGCTGTATCCTATTGGGCATTGTTCGAACTGGCAGGTGGTGCCCTGCATACTTTCACACGCAAACACGCCTGCGCTCGGCTTGGCAAGATAATTTTTGACAATGATAATCAGCACAATAAGAAGTACGATTCCTATAACAATTTTCTTCAGCTCCTCTTGCGCTTTTTTGTTCTGGTACATCATGCGCCCCACCTCGGCAGTTTGTACCAGAGCAGCGCGGTGAAAATAACCGCGAGCACAAGGAAGAGAATAAGATAGAGAATAAACTTGAGCGCAAACGTACCTGTACGAGATTCCATCACTCTTTTCATGCCCTAAAAAGGGCTATGAGTATTTATAATGATTTCGCTGATTCACTTCTCAGCGCGCACAAGAACATATTCAAGAAGCCCGTCCTTATGCGCTTTGTACAACGAATAATCACACCAGAATCCAAGCATGGTTGCAAACCTTCCCCTAATTTTTCTCTGGCGCGCAACATTGTCCGGCCGCTGCGCTTCGTGATAATAGCCCGGAATGGTTTGCGCCCCCACTTTTTGTATGGTGACGTTGCGGAAGCCGGCGTTTTCCAGCTGGGCCTTGTATTGTTCTGGTGTTACCACATTTGCTTTTGGGCACCGCCAAAGAAACCGTGCCGCATGCACCTTGATTTTTTCCATGATTTTTTTTGGCTGGTGATTCACCAGATAATCAGCAATGCTCACCACACCTCCCGGCTGCAGCACACGGTATGCTTCACGCATAAAATCTTCGCGCGTGTTGAAATGCACCGTGCCCTCAATACTGGTGACGTGCGAAAATGTCGTATCTGGAAATGGCAACTTGGTTGCCGTGCCATGGTGCGCAGTGATATGCTTGGCAAGCCCTGCTTTTTGCGCCCGCTGTTTTGTCCATTCAACATGCTTCCACGTCACATCCAATGCCTCAATTGTACATCCAAACGTGGTGTGCAAGAAAACATCCTGCGTGCCCATGCCGCAGCCGACGTCAAGCAGCCTGCTTTCTTTTGTAAGGCCGGCCATGGTGCCGATTCTGTGCACAAGATTTTCTGCTGCGGCAACATAGTCAGTTATACCATCTTCCCACAGGCCGAAGTTCAGGTAGCCGTTGTGGTACTCGCCGAAATTTTCAGCCCCAACGCCATAGAATTTTTCAACGCGTGACTCGTGGGTTTTGGTGCCCCATGCCGTGCGGGTGCTCGGTACCTGTTTTGCTTTTTTTTGCTTTAATTGTTTTTGTTTTAATCGTTTCACTCTGCCACCTAAAAAAGAGAAAATGTGGGGGGTATTTAATGATTTCTTTTCAATCAACTTTAAATACCCATCTACCTTGTGTTCTCTCATCAACCAAAAAAGAGGCGATACTATGAATCCAAAAAAAGTTGCAGTAACAGTGGGCATTATGTTTGCGGTGTTCCACACGCTGGGCGTGCTGCTGGTGCAGAAAGGCATGCTGGACTACTGGGGCAAGGTGCACCTTGTTTCAATCCAACACACGGTTCAACCCTTTATGCTCATGCCGTTTGTGCAGGGCATTGTGACTGCGATTGTTTCCGGCCTTGTTGTTGGCTGGGTATTTGCAACCGTATGGAACTGGGTGGATAAGAAAGTCAAATAAGTTTATTTTTTTAATTCTCTTTTCTTTTTTATGCTATTTCCTGTCCGGGATTCTCTGCCTGGCAGCACACCTGCCCTTCAGTGCATGTTCCGCTGGACACCATATAATAACCAGATTCACATTTGTCTGGCATGCACTGCCCGCCCATGCTCTTGCACTGCGCAGCGTTCGCCACTGGTGCATACACATAGTTCTTGATGATAATAACCATCACAATAATGACGACGAGAATAAGAAGAATGTTTTTTAAATCAGTCCACTGGGCTTTTTGGTTGGCCATAGTCTCGCTCACACCGAACAGCAGGCGCCACTGTCGCAGTCTGCATTGACGATACTTCCACCGCGGTTTGTGCAGTCACTTTCATCTCGGCAGATGCGCGGGGTTCCCGGGATTTCACAGGCGTTGCCGGTAAATGCTTCCTGCTGCTTGCCGACTTGGGTGCTGCTCTCGCGCAGTTTGCCCGTAAAAATAACGATGATGACAACGAGCACAATCAGCGCGAGCACCGCAACAATAATAGTGTTAATGCTCATGCTTTGCGCTTTGGTTCCTGCTGCACTTTTTTGCTTCAGCGTCATGATTCATCTCCTGCAATAACACAGCACACGCTGCCCTGCTGGCAGTCGCTGGAGAATGTTGCTGACTGAATCATGTTCTGTGGGCATGTTTCGCGGCATTCACCCTGATATTTTCCAAACGACAGCAGGCCGCCGCACTTGGTCACATCCTTGCTCGTCTGGGCAGTCTTGCCCGTGAAGATAATTATAACTACCACAATAATAACGAGTGCAAGAAGCATGGCAACAATCTGATTCCAGGCAAGTTCAGCCTTTTTCATGTCGTGCCTTTTTATCCTTCAATATTCTGCTCGGTACCTGCGATGTTCAGGCAGCAGATGCCTTGGTCAGGGCAGGTGTAGCCGCTCATGACTTTCTGCTCTGCACCGCCGCATTCACTGGCATCAGCAATGCACACTGCATTGTTGCCGAGCGTTGCGCAGTTCTTGGTCTCCTTAGTGAAGCCGCCAATCTTGCCGGTAAAAATCATGGCAAGAACGACAAGAACAAGCAATGCAAGAATTGCAATGATAATCGCGTTCAGGGAAATTCCTTGTGCTTTTTTCATATCTCTGCACCTCACTTATTGGTTAAGATGATATGGGTGGGGAGGGTTTATAAATTTTGTGACGATTGACTACATCTACTTCATCATCTAGTAACCCGTTCAATAGCACACTTTCAATTCCAGCGTCAGGTCAAAGAGCAGCGGCTGGGCAGCGGTTTCAAACGTGGGGCAGGCGTCGTTGAACTGTTCACTTTTTACTGCCCCTTCCAGCAAATCTTCCTGAGTGCCTGGTTCTCCACGAAGCAGGCGAAGCTGGTACTGATGCTGGAACCTGCCGAGCATATTATCAAGAATTCCTTTGAGGGTTGTTTTTAAATAATCACATGAGCTCATGACTGTTTGTGTCGCATCAGTGCAGGTCATGCTTCGCGCAAAGCCGCAGTCCTGTATCACATCAGCCATTTTCTCGTCGTTGCACGTGCTCACCACCTCGACAATCGACGTGATAATTGTTTTGGGCAGTTCTCTTCGCTGGAATTCCTCCTGCGTCTTTTTCGGCGGCTCGGCGGAATATTTCGCAAGGTACACAATTCCAATAGTGATGAGTATAACTACCAGCGCAATGCCCATGATCTCCGCTTGTCCGCGCTTGTTGAATCTGTTGTTAAGTTTGTTTTTCATTTTCATCATGTGTCCTCATGCCACTTAACTAAACCGTGTGCGGTATGCTTCAATAACCAACATTCCAAGAGCATCTTTGCGTACGCTCCCCTTGGTCTCGTCGCGAAGTGTAATCGGAATAAAGGTGGGGAATTTTTCCCACGATACTGTATTTTCTTCAGGATGGTTATCATACAGCGTGATGCGGTTGAGGGCAGCAGGCGCATCACCTATGGCCTCTGCTGTTTCAAACGGAATGGTGGCCGTGTCTGGCTGCGGGAACACTTGTTCTACATATATCGTACTGTCACGCAACTCTGTTTCATACAACAAAAACGCAGTTTCATCAAATCCGGGCTTGTTCCTATTCACCTTGTTCGCAAACGCCACCACCTTATGCAGGTCAAAACAATTCTCATTTATCACGCCGTTTTCGCTGCAGGCCAGCTCGGGGTAAAACGAAACTTTCAATGCAATGCGCACGGCTTCGCGCTCAAAGCTGTCTGCTGCGGAACGCTGCATGGATGTTTTCTGGTACTGCGCATACAGCACCAGCCCGATGCCTAACAAGATAAAAAAGGCGAGCAGTACCATGATTGTTTCGCCCATCTGCATCTGCGCCCTGCGCGCTTGTGTGTGTTTCATACGTTCCCTAGTAACTTATTAGTACAGTGCCGGACAGCTGTTCAGCACCGCGTCTTTATTTGCTTGATTAGCAGCTTTCAGCCGCTGCGTAAATTCTTCACTCTTGACTGAAATGGTAATCTCATTGTTCTCGTTTGCCGCCATCGCCGCATCTATGCTTGCCAGTGCAGCACCTCCTTGCGCCGCAATGACAGCGCACTGCTGCATTTCTGTGCTCGTGATGGCCGCACCACCAGAATTGTAAAACGCCTGCAATGCATCAGCCCGATCGCGTGAAATTTCAACCACCTGTGTCGCCCGGCGCAGTGCCCTGCTCATAAGGCACGTGTACATATTCTGGTCTTTTGCAAATACCGCGCCGATAAACGAGGGAAAGCCAAGCGTAAATGGCGAACCGCCAGACTGTTCCGCTTGCCAACCAGTTCCTTGTTTCTGATAAAACGCCAGCGGACTGCTCTGTAGGTTTTCCTCGTCACCAATCAAATTTTCATTCACTACGACTGCGCTGACTTGTGCGTCGCCAACTCCTGCGAACGAAGGCGGAAGTGCCGGCGGTTGTGTGGCTATGTCGTCTGAATTGATAATAAATTTCACAAACGGATTATTCTCATAGTTCAGGGTTGTCACGTCGGTTGGTTGGATAAACGCATAATCAATTTTCTCACCTTCCTGCGCCAGCGGAAAATCAAGCAGCGTGCTTATTTTTTCCTGCATCGGCCCAAAATTCACAAAATAATATTTTATCGATGGAGACGTCATCATAATCATGGTATTCGTGCGCATCGGCAGGTCAAAACTCATCGTAATGGTCAGAAGCTTTTTCGTGGCCAGCTCTGCCGGCGCAAAAATCAGCACCGTGCCGCTCGCAATGCGCTGGTCCATCACGCGGTATTCAGTGCATTCAAACTGAATGGGCACATCAGCGATGTCAATCGGCTGCTTTGCTCCAGGAGAAACTCCTCTGCCGGAAAAAATCAGCTCCAGCTGGGAGGCAAGCTCAACGCCGAGCTTATTTTTTGAAAGCTGCTGCTGATAACTAATGACCGTCATGAAAAAAAACAGGATAAGCCCGCCGGCTATCATAATGAAAATCCAGTTGAACTGCACTTCAACAATGCCTCGTTTTGAACATCGTGGAAATGGTTTGATGCGTTTCATGGTTTCATAACCGCTCAAGCTCGTCAAAAAGATCGTCATCACTTTTTTGAGCTGCACGCTCGTGCTCTTCAGCTTTTGCATTCTTTTGCTGCGCAGGCGCTTGGTTTTGTGGGGGAAACATTTTTCCTGGCACCACGCGCGGCCGTGCCGGCTCGTGCTCTTGTTTTCGCTGCAGTGCCGTGAGCGGAAGCCATTCGCTTACCGCGTCAGGAAGTTGTTCAACGACTTTGCCTGCCAGCTGGGTGCCTGCTTTTGCAGCAGTGCGCACGAGATGTGCTGCGGCATGCGCCGCATGCATCGGCCGGAGGAACGTCACTGGCTGGCCTGTTTTTCCCTTAGACTGAAAGACCCCTGTTTTTTTGGTGAAGCGGTCAATAACCGTGCCGCGTTCGCGCTCACGCGTTTCAACACGCTGGCGCCGTCGTGCAAGCCCTGTTTCCTGCACGCGCTGTGCAGCTTCAACTGCCTTTTTTTGCTCGGTATCACCCGATGAAATCGGTTTGAAAGGTGCGATAAGGGCGGGTTTCGGCACCAATGTTGGTGACGTGGATGCCAAGAAGCCCGCCCCTCCACCAATAAGAAGTATTCCTATAATAAAAAGAATATTTGATTTTACAAACGCCCACACCGCGCTTGGCTGCGCTTGCTCTGTCTTTTTTTCCTGCGTGCCGCCTGGCAGCACACCGCATCGTCCGAGGTTGCAAATGCCTGACGTGCAGTCATCAGCAGAGGCGCACGCTCTTCCCGGTTTGCATTTGTTTGGGCATGCAGTGCCGCAGTCAACATCGCTTTCATTTCCATTTGCTGCATTGTCTGCACAGGTTGGAAGTTGGCAGGTTTTGGTTGTTTTGACATCGCAATAACTGCTGATACAATCGTTGTCAAATCCACACGCCTTGTTCAAGTCGCAGCGTGAGCACACTAATCCACCACAGTCAGAATCAGTTTCATCGCCGTTCTTGCGCACGTCATCACATTTCGGCGGTACACAGCGGCCTTCAAGGCAATATTCTCCCAGACAATCAAAATCAGTCTGGCAGCTATCGCCTTCTCCACATGTGTTGCCACAACTTCCTCCACAGTCCGTGCCGGTTTCGTCGCCATCTTTGATGCTATTGCTGCACGTCTGGGGCACCGTTACAACAATTCTTTCCCTGCCGGATGCCTTGTTGCCGAGCGTGTCCGCCACTTCCCAGCACATTTCACGCGTGCGGTGAACAGATACTGGCTGGGCAGCGTCAACATGGTTTGAGGGCGTGCAGGTTTCTGCGCTGCCGGTTCCGATTGTCGTGTTTGTTGCGCCCAGCAGATTTTCACCACCAAGCCCGAACAAGAATGTTGTGTCATCACAGCCGCTTTCATCATCACACACTGGAGTCACTTCAACGGTTCCGGGCGATGACTTTTTCTGCAGCACCACTTCTGGCGGGTCATGCTCAAGGCAGTCCGGATGCTGCGGGTCATAATTCAGGATGAGCGGTGATGCAGGCCCTTCAAGCCCGACGTTGTTGACCGCAGAAATGATAATCGTGTGGGTGAATGCAGGAACCTTTCCGCTGCTTCCTCCCGTGTCGTCGGTGTTGGTTTCTGATGCCGGCGCCTTGGCTTCTATGCTCGGCAATTTTCCCGTGCCGTCCCTGCCGCCAAAGGTTCCGTTCTTTTCAGTTTCTGCAACAAAATAACGGAACATCCTGATGCTGGACTGCGTATCCGTTGCAGTAACCGCAAGATCAAGATCAAATCGTTCAGGAGTGCAGCTCGTGGTCGAGCCGTTGAAGCTTGGGGCATTAGGCGGGCTGGTGTCAATCAAAAAAAGATGCTCTTTTACCGAGCGCTGCTGCGTGCCAGCAGTGCTGCTTTCGCACGTTACTTGCATGGTGTATCTTCCATCGGCAAGCGTGCCCAGATCAGCGCTGTGCGTTTTGCCCGGATTGCGTTCATCCTCCAAAAACGCGGTCTGGTTTTCCAGCGTGTAATAACAGCGGGAAATTTTGTTCGTGGTAAAATTGAGTGTTGCAATGTTACTGTTTGACTCGCTTTTTGGCGATGAAATCTCAATATGAATTGGCTCGGTCAAATCAATGGTGACTCCTGCAGGAACTTCTTGAGATAGCTGTCCCGTTCTGTCTTCACACCGCACAAAAAATACTTTGCTTAATTTTGTTTCCGGCTCCGGAAGTTCAATCTTCTGGTGGTTTATTGTTTTATAGGAACCAAATTCTTCACGTGCATAGCCGTCAAACGGGCTCATGCTGTCGAACGGCAGCCCTCCCTGCAGTGCATACTTGCATTGGACGTCTTCATTTGCCTCAACAACAAGGTCTGAAAAAAAGTGGTGGTCATCAGGAATCTCGACAAGCAGATTGGGATCAAACGCCGCTTTCCGGATGGTTGGTGGTTCAGTATCGACGTATATTTCCGCTTTAGTCTGGCCAATTTCTCCCTCGGGTGTCTGGCAGATAAGGAAAAAATTGTTTCCGCGCCGGTTTGGCGTCAGGTCAATAAACGGCTCGCGGGACAGCGTTGGAAACGCATGCGTCGGCCCAAACATATTTGACGAGACCATCCCCTGCAGCAGAAACCGGAATTTTGGATCACGCTGGCTGTACTTGCACATGGTGTTGAGTGGCGCGTCATTCTTGAACGTGCTCACCTCAACCGTTACATTTCTCTCACGGGAAGCGCCCAGTCGCGGTCGCGTCACCTGTATTTTCATTGTTTCATAATCAACTGCAAAAAACTGGCGGAATGTTGCTTCATTACCCACCATGTCTTTGGCGTGTATCTCCACGACGTAAAATCCTGGCGGTAGCGCATGGCTCGGCTCGAGGCGCCAGCGTTCTCTGATTTCCCGCGACGGGATGCCGTCGATAATGTCAATAAACCCACCGGGAGGAATTGCTTCTTCAGTGAAGTTTTCAAACTCAGGTGTTTTTTCCTGCACAAAAAAGATGCGTCCGGTCATCAACGACACGGGCTCGTCAAAGGCCACGACAATCTTTGGAAGCGGAGTAAATGATTCTTTAATCTGAATCACTGCCTGAAGACCTGCGCCTGCTGATTGGGTTGTTGATGCTTCTGGAGTGCTCGCCTCTGCAGATCCTGCCTGTTGTTCACGAAGCCCCCCAAGCAGTCCGCGCAGAAAGTCGTTGAGCGCGTTTTGGGAGTTTGCATCGGGCTGTGCTGGTTCTTGTCCGGCTGTTTGTTCGTTCGGTGGTGCTCCCCCCGTTTCCGGAACTGGATCAGATTCAGGTGCAGTGGGTGGTGCCTGCACCACCACGCGTCCGGCCATGCCTGGATGAATAGTGCAGTGATACGCAAATGTTCCGGCGTGGTCAAAGGTGTGCGAAAAAGTTTGGCCGTGCTGTTTGGTACCTGACTCAAATGCATTGTTGTCGGCAGTTATGGTGTGCGGTGCATTATCATTGTTTGTCCAGATGACACTATCCCCCTCATTAACAGTGATGGCGGCAGGCGAAAATGCGAGGTTGTTGATAGACACACTTACACGGCTTGCCGAGACACAGAAACTTGCAAGTACTATCAGTATCGTGAAGAGTGCGCTGTTTCCAATGATTTTTTTTCGGTTCATGAGTCTTCTTACGTCATATCTTCTCGTTTCAAATGATGTTCAAGCTCACCTGCGCCGGTGGCCGCCGATCCGTCACTATAGTGAACGTTTTTGTTTTGTTAAACCCTGCAATGTCTTTTATCATGATGGTGTATGTTTTGTTCACCACTTGATTTTCAACTGCTTTCAGCCGGAGATTCGTGGTAAACCGTTTTGCCGGAAGCTCGAGAATCGTTGCCATGAGTTGATTGTCATAGGTGTCTGCACCTGGCAAATAATTTCCCGGCGTGACAAACAGGCAGGTTGGGCAAATATCATTGTCAGCAAAGCTGCCGTTAATTTTTACCACAGCTTCGCGCGTGAAATATTTGTTCTCTTCAGGAATGGAAAAGGGCGTGTTGATGTCAACTTTCCATGCATTTTCATCCGGCCCCCTGAAGTCGAGTGCCACGTCGCGGGTGATGGTTGCTGCCGGAACATTGTTTGCATAATCATCAACAAAAACGGTCAGGCTGTGCGGTTGTCCAAGCAGCTCTTCATCCGTCAGCCGGAATCGCTCGGGTTCAAGATTCCATTCAAAAACATAATTGTTCGTGCCAATCTGGTGCTCGGCTTGCGTGAGCGGTATTTCACGGCGGAGGTCAGGGCGTTCAGGCACATCAAACACTGCCCTTCCTTTCAAATCAAATCCACTGTCCTGCACCTGCAGGGTGATGCGCAGCACACCGTTGTACGCAACTGCAGCAGGAATATCATACGACATGATATGCGGTGCTTGATTGTCAACCACCAGCACCGGGCTGACATGGCGCCCCGCGGGCCCCTCAACATCATTGCTTAGTTTCAGTCGTGCTTCAGCGACGAGCGTGTAGGCCTTGTTGAACTGTTCCGGTGTGAAATCCTGCTGATTGCAGACAAACACATTGCGCTGGACGCGCTCGCACCGCGCAGGCATCGGGTCTTCCTGTCCGAGCGGCGCGTCAAATCGTTTTACAAACAGCCGCCCATTAATTGAGCCGTCAGCATTTTGATCACCAATCACAACCGGCTCCTGATTTGCTGAATAATCAATTTTTACATTCCCATTTGCACTCGTGTAAAATGTTCCGTTATTCTTCACTGCCGGCGCAAGGAACTCCCACACCGGCGGCTGTGGTGTGCCCTCATTGGTGTTGAATGCCCAGCTCGGCTTGCCGGTTTGTGAGGGCGCAAGCTGGTTTGTTGCCTTGTCAAATCCTTTGAAAATAACCAATCCCCCACCAGTAAACGGTTCGCCGTTGCGGTAGGTAATCGTGTATCGGCGTTTTCCTTCAAGCTCTTCTTTTTTCATCACCATTTTTCCGTCATGGTCAGCAAGGCGTGCGGTGATGATGCCTTCACTATTTTTATTTTCACCACCAAGCTCTGCATCAAGATATTCATCATGCAGCGTGTCCCAGCCAAAGGTTTCAAGCAGCTGCTGTTTTTCACCACTTTCCATAAATGCACCAGTGTTCTCATTGACCAGCCGGTCGCTGACGAGGAAATAGGTGTACTCAACTTCACTATCCGTTCCGGTGCATACATTGCGCTCACAGCCCTCACCATCGATAATTGTTTCGCTGCTTTCAGCACTTTCTTCAGCTGGTGTTGATGCTGATTCTGCGGGAATAATCGTGACGCTTATACTATCAGGAATGAGCGGCGCATCAAACGTTCCATCACTTCCTTCCTCAACCACAATGCTCACATTCGTGATTTGCTCGTTCGTGGTTCCTTCTGCCGGGCTGTTCTGCACCACCCGCGGGCCTTGGCTGTCGACGATAATCCCCGCGAGACTTGTTGGATCGGGAGATGGCCGTGAGACCACAATATCATCACCAAGAATACTGCCCACTCCTTTTGCAGCGAAGGTGTTGCATCCTTCTTCCAATGCTACGGGTTCGCCAAACACATTTTCTTCTGTGGGCTTTGCAAATATATTTACCGGAATGCCTACCTGTCCGGCGACGCGCACAGGCACTTCCTCAAGCGGTGCGTCCAGTGTCAGGTTGTTTGGTGTGCCCAGTTTGACATTGGCAATTGCATAATGGTGGCGGTAGGCGCCGTACCCCGTGCGGTGATATTCCTTTTGCACCTTTCCCGTGTCATCAACCACTGGGCTGAACTGGAGGAATTTTCCAGTAAGATCAATAGGAAGTGTGTTGATGGTGAGTGTTTTCATAATTCCTGTCGGTGGGTTTACCGCCGTGGTAGTGAGTGCATCACGCTGCTGGGCAAAATCTTCATGTGGGTCAAATTCTTTTTGTTTTATTTGGGCGCCACCGCATCGTCCGGTGTAATATTCTATTTTTTTGGTGATGTCCGGATGTTTCAGCACACCGGTTACAAACAGTTCACGCTGGTTGGTGTACGCGAGCCCCTCATCAGGGTAATATTTTATTGGATATTCATTCTCATCGCTGAATGCGACCCATTCTTCACCAGCGTCAAAAAACACACTTGAAAAAATGGGCTCAAGCTGCACTTCAGGTGTCGCGGTGACCAGCGTGATAGTAAGCGGCTGAACCATCATGGCAAGTTGTGCCGATGCTCGTTCTCCAGGGAAACAGTCAGTTCCTTTTTCAGTAACGCTCACGGGTTCAAATTGAACTTCAAGAGTATAGAAATCTTTTTCATCACCCCCTGCGTTCTCAAGCTGGAGCCGCCGGAGGTCAACACCACAGCTGATGGTTGAGACACCTTCAAGTTGGCAGTCTGCCCGTGAGATGGTGCCGGCATTTTTCTTTTCTCCTTGTATTTTCAGCACACCATTTTCAAGAATCATGCCCGTAGCAAAAATTGTTGCTTGCATCGTGTCCAGGCTTGCAGCACGGCCAGTATTGATTTTGATGCGGTAGCTGTCCTTGGGAATTCGCGGCGGGGGAGTTGGCTGGAGTTCATTACCCAGCGCGTCAAAAATCGTGACGCGTGCAGTGTCTGCAATCGTACCCGTTCCGGTATCAGCCACGCTTATTTTGAATGCTTCGCGGTCAAACGTAACACTCTCGTGGTGTTGCTTGTCCGCTGCGCGGACGCCGGAGATTTCAAGCGTTGCCGTGCCTCCCTGAACCGAGTTGCCGACGAGGAACGGCGTGAATGGTGAAATAAATCCTTCGGTCTGGTCGGGAGCAAATGCAAATGCCAACGGCTGGCCATTCACCGTCATGCTTACGTCGCCGCAGCCGCCATCAAGCCCTTCAAGTCCATACTGGTCCTTCACGCGACTGTCAGAGCAGTACGCAAACACATTCTGTGCCGTGCCGTAATTTCCCGGCTCGAGCGCCACGGTTTTGTCAATGGTGCCAAAGAAGCGCACGCTTGGGGCGAATATGTCTTTTGAAATCACGATGCGGTCGGCGCGGTTGCCGTCGAGCTGCTGCTGGCCGTCAAATTGGCACGCCACCTGAAACACGTTGAGGTCATCTTTCAGCTCCACATTTTTTGTGTGCTCTTTTCGTTCCGTGCTTTCCTGCATGTGCTCAGCATCACCAGCGTTGAATGAGACAAACTCGCGGTTGGTTCCCATAGGATTAATGTAACACGTTGCTGGCTCATCCGTCTGCACGCGCGCAATGATATTCCGCGCACCAGTTATCGGTTCAGAGCCGCCAAAGGTTCCCGACACAACATGGATCTTGTTGGTGTCAATAATTTTTACTTCCTGCCCATGGTCAGTGTTACCGAAATCATTTACACAGCCGTAGGTAAACACATAGATGTCATCCTTGAGATTGTGGAACGAGCGGGTAAAGGCGCGGCCATGCTCATCAGTGATGGCATTGCTTTTCAACAGCGCAGCAGGCGTATCATCCGCAGGAACTTCATCACCTTTGATGTTTGTCAGTTTTGCATTGCACACCACATCTTCAGTGTATTCAAGATTCACCAGTAGCTCACGCGGGCTGTCCGCAGAAATGGACAATACCCGCTCGTGCACTTTTCTTGGCGGATTGATGTTGACGACGATATCTGCATGCTTGACCTCTTCAAGATTATTGGCGCGATCCTGCGAGTAAAAGTTCAGCCGCGATGCGCTCTGGTCTCCGGCAGAAAGCACTTTCTGGATTTTGCACATCGTGTAATTTTTTGGATAACAATCATGGTCAAGGCAGAAAAAGGTCGTTGCCGGTTCGCTGACGCGCACCGGGATGTCCATAAATTTTCCAATCTTCAGCCGGCCGTTTGTGTCCTGTTTTATTTTTTCAGCAACAACACTTGTTTCAGGCGCCGCAAAGTCTCGGTTGCATTCCTGCGGATTTTGGACAAATGAGCAATCATCAACACCATTTCCATCGGCATCTTTGAAGCAGCGCTCGCCCGGTTCTGATCCCCATTTACATAACCCAAACGAAAACAGGTCGTTGCTTCGCTGGCTAATACGGTTGGTGCCGCTGGCGCGTACTGCGCCGTCATATCGCGCATCAATTTCAACCTCTTTTGTGCCACCCCTGCTGAGTCGGTCGCCAACACATTCTTTTTCTGCGCGTGCTGGTTTGCCGGCGTCGTTGTAATCATCACAGCCCAGCGATTTCACGTCTTCGCACGTGTTTTCTCCGGTGCTGAAATAGCACGCGTCACCAAATAATGCGCACGACTGCTTATCGCATCCCACAAGAACTGGGTTTGCATTTCCTGCTGCCGGTGCCTGCGTACTGCATGCGCTGCACTGCTGTTTTTCTTGTGTAGCTGGTGCGCAGATTCCCAATCCCAAATCAGCATTAGTTGTTTTCCATGTGCAGCCGCCCGCAGCGACTTTGCAGTGGCTCTCATCATTTTCACACGCATATTTTGTCCGGTAGCCATAACAGCTTTGCACGTCTTGGCAACTTCGGAACTGGTTTACTGTTTTTTCGCTCTTGTCATAGGTACAACCCATGAGCTGTTCGCATGCCTGTTGCGCTGCAACGCCGGGCTTGTCAAACAGCACGCCGGCAAATATCTGAAATGCACCATTACATTTTGAGCACAATTCCGGTGCTTTGCATTCAATGGCTCCTGCTGATGGCTCGGTGCAGTATGTTCCTGCAGTGCACGGTTCTCCCGAGCCGAGCACTCCAGTGCTGCAGATGTTTGTTTTTCGCTTGTCAACATCAGTGCTGTCACAGAAGCGCTGGCCTTCCACACACTCTTCCCTGCAGATATGGTCGCTGGTGACCGCGGGCTTGTTTTGATAGTTTAACTCAACCGCTACACACACGGTATCGTCTGTTTTTTTCTGAAACTCTCTGCGCAGAGAATTAATGTCAGCGCTGCTTTGCCACTGGCTTTTCGGCAGGGCTGCACAGTTTGTTTTTTTGTTGTCACACCATCGCACGTGTTGGCTGGCAAGTAGGCAGGCAGATACCACTTCTGGAATAGCCCATTGGAGGTGCGTCATATCCTGCGCATCAGTTTGAAACGTTGTTATCGTCGGTGCGGGAGTTTCACACGCCGGGCTGCAGGTGCAATCAGTCGGTCCGCACTGGTCAGGATTGGTGCAGCCGCAGGCGCTTCCAACTGCGCAGCGGTCAATGCCAATCTCGCACGTCTCAACAAAATAATCCTTGTTCGGCGTATTCAGCGTGCCATCACCGCACACGCCGGTTGGCGCAGTCCTGCGCTCTGACGGGGGAATATAGGTGCACGTTGCCGTGTCAAATCTACAGAAACTGTTGCAGTTCAGCGTGCCGCCGCTGAATTTTTTTCCGGGCTCAAATTCGACGTCAGCACAGCTTGTTGTTCCCTGCTTGAACAGCATACGATTGCTGCCTGCCTCAAAATCACAATCCTCGCCCGCGTCAACGATACCGTTGCGGCAGTTGGTTCTTTGCACGGCGCAGCGGTGCGTGTCGGTGCTACACGTCAATCCCGCGCGGCAGTCGCGGTCGGTTGCGCATTTTTTTTCCTGCGCGCATGGCGGGCAGGTGCCGCCGCAATCAACATCACTTTCTCCGGCGTCCTGCACCGTGTTTTCGCACCGAGAGACTTCAGCGCGTGCGCCGGGAATGCAAATTCCATTGGTGCAGCGCGTGTTGGCGGGGCACTGCGCGTCTTCTTGGCATTCAAGCAGGCCGCCGCAGATGTCTGCGGGAATGGACGCTTCAAACGGCTTGACACTGACGAGCTCTCCGCCGGCTGCGTCACACGTGTTTTTGTATTTTGGCTGGCGCAGAGCGCCACCATGCGTGGTGCAGCAGCCGATGGAACACTGGGACGCGAGGCTGTCATCAGTACATGCCACATTTGAAAATGTGCCTTGTTTTGCAGCGCACAGCGCCTCATCACCGCCAAACATCACTTCACAGCCATTGGCGCTGATGCAGCACGTTTCATCATTTGCCGCACCCAACACCGGCAGGGCGAAAAAAATAATACTAAGAAAACTAATGAGAAGAATACTTAGTACCATCCTCTTTTTCAGCATCCAGTCACCAACATTTTTTTGCCTAGTATGCTCTCTATTCTGGCGTACTATCTTTAAAAATATTGTGGATTATTCCCCCATTTTGTCAACGATAAGAATTACGAGCTGCTGGCGGTCACAGAGCGCATTGGTGTCCTTTGTTTTGATGTCACCATCATGGTCATCACACACCTCAACGGTTATGGTGTGGTAGCCGAAATCAAGCGGCTTGAGCGCGCGGTCTGTTCTGCGGATTGTTGCACGGTAGGCGTGCTTCTCTCCAGCAAGCGGCTCGTGTGCTCCAACTTCCCATGTTGATGGAACCGTTTCGACATTATCATCTCTGCACACATTCAACTCTTGCACATCTTTATAATTCGCAATCAGCGGACCTTTGTCTTCTGGCGGATTCTCAAACAGCTCGTTGGCATCAATTTCCGGCAGGTCAATCGCCTCTTCCTTGTCGTCTTTTTTTACCGTTCCCCAACACTCTTCCTTGAGCCGCTCGTTCCACTCGTCCGTGTTTATGTCCACAAAATGAATCGCATCCTCATCCGGATCATGGGCGAGAACATCAAATTCTATTTTTGTGCCTGGTGTGCCATACTCAAATAAAAGATCGAACGGCTTGAAATTTCCTTCTTTAAAATCAGTATCAGTATTGTCGTGAATAAAAGAAAGCACCGGCCGCCGGTTTGCCCGCGCCACATTAAAGACGAGCGGCGCGCCGCTTAAGGATGATGCCGTGTCGAGAATGCTGACGGCGTCGTCATATTTTTTCTCAGCACATTTCGGGCAGCTAACCTCGATATCAATACTTTTTTCATTTTTTTTATCATAATATTCGCTCTTTTTTTGATGCTCATTTTCATTCACGTCAAAGCTCAACTCCGTTCGGTCCCGCCGCATCAAGTCCTGTACCAATCCATAGATGCGCTTGAGCCGTGCAGAAATGCTGATGTGGTACTGTATAATTTCCCGGCTTGCTTTTTCAATACCAACGACAACCGGATACGTTGCATCAACCGCAACATCCTCCTCACCAATGGTGACGGTGACGTCCGGCACCTCGACCGTGAAATTAACAATGCTAAATCCGCCCATCTGTTTTATTTTTTCTTCATTAATACATTCTTTCGCATGCGTGGTAATAAAATCATCCAGCTGGCCCTGGATTGAAATCGTGTCAGAAAAGCCTGCGGGGCACGGCGGCGCAACTCCACTCTGCTGGTCATTCGGCCCGCCTTTCTGGCACAGCGCCGGGATTTTCAAATCACCGAAGGGGAAGCGTTTTTCTGTCAGTGTATCGGGCTTGTCAACAAGCCAGTAATCAAATGGTGGCTGCGCTTGCTGTTCATTTTCTTTTCTGCTGGTCGGTTTGATGCGTGCATCTTTTGAAGGATAGTCTTCTTCAGTTGCGCGTTCAGGTATCCAATACTTTACCTGATTGCCCCCAAACGCCATAAATGTTCCGGGCGCCGGCTGTAATTCGCCGCCATTGGCAGCGAGCTGTTGTATGCCCTGCACTGCTGTTTTTTCAAGGCACAGCTCGACATAATTCCGCACTGATTCAGTTCGGAGCAGCTCGCCAATTTCACTCGCGCTTTTCTGCAGCGGCGCGAGCTGTTTTTGTGAAGTAAGAGAAAGCATCATGCTGACGAGAACAACCATAATAATACCGATGATAATAAAGGCCGTTGCCTGTGCTTTTTTTCCTGTGTGGCCGGTTTGGGGAGTAATCATGCGTGCCTCCTTATCGAAGCTGAATGAGTGAAACAAGCTGGTGCCAGAGCTTGGTGTTCGACGCGGCGATTTTGACAAAATTTGAGCCGGTGTCAGCATCTTTTTTGCAGGTAACAAGTTCACGCTCATCAGCTGCAAGGTTCTGCTCAATCTTTTGGCAGACATCGATGTCAATGTGCTGATATTTGATCGTGCTTATCGCGGCACGGTCAATTGCACCATTTTCACGCTTTGCAAGAATCATCTTGTCGCCACTTTTGACAATGCTAATTCCGCGCACTTTTTTTGTCGGCCCGGAAAGAGCCAAGAACGTGTCAACACTTATATCTCCACTGTCTGCGCTTATTGCACCCCGTATCCGGTCAATGGCTTCTTGAGTAACCGTCCCTACATTTTCAAGTGCTTCGTTAACCCCCTCTTTGATGTCATCAAAAACCCCCTCTAAAAAAGCATGCACAGGATATGCAAGAAGAATAAATACCAGTACTATAATACTTCCACTAAACAGTCTGTTTTTCATCCTTCCACCTTAAATGCCTTCGGCGAGTACAGGAGCGCGTTGAGGCGTTTGCTATACCACACATTTGCTGGTTCGGTTGGCTTGCCGAACGGCTTTAATTCCAAAAATCCAGAGCCTGTTCGTGCCCGTTCCGTATCCCATACACCATTGCAGCCATGGAACTCTTCTCCCTTTCTTGCAATTTCCTGTCTGAACGCTTCCTGATACTTAAAGACGCCGAGGCATTGAGTAAAGAGTGTCTCACCATTAACGCTCTGCTGTTTATTGTATGCCGTATCAAGCGCTGACAACACGCTGTTTTCCGCGGCTGGCGATTTGATTATTGTCTCTGGTTCAGTGAGCGCAAGAGCAACAATCACTTGATTTTTTGCAAGGGGAATTTCACTCAACAATCCTTTGTAGAGTGTGTTGAGCAACGCATGCGTATTCGTCTGAAGTACGCAGGCGTACGCAGCTCCCCCATTTTCAAAGAAGTGTGTGACATCGCCCGACAGTGCCGCGCTGAACTCCTTGTTCACCAACACTTCTTCAGGCGTATCGCAATAGATACTATACGGAAGCCCTGCGCGGTCAACGATGCGCGTATCAGGAAGGTGCGCAAGTACACTTGCCAGTTTTACCGGCCTGCTTGTCCATGTTCCAGCATCGCAAAACACATCTTCGCCCGCATCACCGCTGTTCGCCGGGCCGAAGAAACCGTCAGGCTTGCAGGTCATTTCGGTACGCGCTCCAGCGGCAACTGCATACGCGCATGCATCTCCCGGGCAGACGCGTGAACCGTCGCTAAACTGGTTTGTTTTTCTATCTCCCACTTTCCATTCGCCATTGCTGCAGAACAACGCTTTCTCTTGATTGGCGCTGAAGAAGCGGCCATCAAAGTTTCCTTGCACACAGCGCGCTCCATCCCAACATTCGGTTGCTGCGCAGCAGTCAGTTTCTACTGATCGTGGTACATTTTCTGCGTTGATGCCGATTTCTCTAAACAGTTGGGCAGATGGCTCACTTTTTTCAACAACCTGCCCTTCTGCAAACTTCCAGATATTTTCCAGCGAACAGAACGCATTGCCGAATTTGGCTGCGCATGACGGCTGGGAGTTTTGGGCACTGGTAACCAGCGGCCCTTCGTTTGCTTCACTCGATGGATTTGTTTTCTGCAATTGTGCAAGCTCAAAATCAGCAAGGGCGCATCCGAGAAAAGAACCTTGCGTGTGCAGTATCTTTTGTGGGAGATGCGCGTACATCTGTACATTTCTGATAGTGTTGTTTTTTTCTCCCTGATTGGTGAAATCGACGGTTAATCGCTTCTCGCGTGTTGAAGGAATTGCCAGCTTAAATCGCTGAAACGCGCCGGTACTGTATTCTACCGTTGAAAGATCATGTGGCTGCCGGTGCTCGTCAAAATAACGAATCCGAAGGCGATCACCGGTTTTTTTAACCTGAACCTCTGCATCAACAATAATTACTAATCCTACTGGGTTATTTACTTCCATTGAGCGCGCTATTTTTCCAGGAAAAAGAACCAATTCTTCGCCTCCATTAATACGATTTTGGATTACAAAATTTTGTGATTCTTTTCCCGAGTTCACTTCAACACTCACGCCCGATCCAAAAATAGATGATACCGATGATATCTGGCCTGGTGCATTATGTGCATCAAAAAATGAATTTCCGCCTGCCTTGTTTTGTTCAACTGCCTGATTCGCAATACACGCCTGTACTACACCACCATCACTCATTGAAAAGAACTCATTCTGCCCATCACCACCACAGCAGGCGCCTGGATTGCTAAACCGGTTGTTTGCTTTCCGCACCAGCCATGTTCCTGCTTTTTTTTCTTCGCAGATAAATGGATTGGCATTTGCATCCAGTTCTGATTGGCCGCAGCCGATAAATTCAGCAAGTTCAGAATGCTGATCGACATCTCTTTGTTTGATGACCCTTAGCCGTTCATTCCGAGGGGTGTTCGGGCATTTTAAATCATCTTTATTCTGAATAGAATCTTCATCAATGTCTTCTAATCGTTCTGCCGCTGTCAAATCTTTGCAGCACAACATGCCGCCGGGCGCGTCGATGAATTGTTCATTCCCCCCTCCGAAACCAAATCCACCAACACTCCCTTTTGCCTGCACAAACCCGCACGCAAATTCGTTTGTGTCACACAATTTTTCTTCATCCTTGATGAGCACAATCCGCGGCTCACGCTGAATCGGAAGCGCATGCCCATTCTCCTGCACCACACAACAGGCCAACTGTTTAAATTCATTGGTTTGCGCATCTTTGATTGCGCCACACATCACCGGCGTTGATTCCTCACACTGTACAGTGCGTTGTTCCTGTTGTTTCGGATCTTCTTTTGGCGGGAACTGAAACGGAGTAATTGTTGCTTCGCCGACAGCAAGATTGTTCAACGTGCAGCACTGCACAAAATCAAGGCCTGTTTTATCCACCGGGTCGTCTTTTAGTTCTTTTGCGCCGCAGACAACCTGGCCTTCACCGCACTTTTGTAGCGGATCAGTACTGATTGAATTTGCGAGATTAACCCGCGCGATAATCTCCGGTCTATCAACTTTGTCATCCGGCTTGAGGGTTCCCGGCGGACATTTTTGTTTTGTTGCATCATCCAATTTATCAAATTCTTCGCGGGTGATGCTTACATCTCTACCATCTATCGTGCACCAATGATCCCCTGCTTGATCTGCTGCAACACATGCACCATCCAGATCACTTGCTGTAATGAGGCATACCTGATTGTCCCTTTTGTTATCATCTTGACTGAATGGCGCTGCCCGCGTGTAACATTGATTACGTAGTACACGTTCTGTTGTTGGAAGGATACAACAATCATTGGAACCAAAACCTCGGTCAATATGTCTCCCCCCCTTATCTTCACAATCTCCTGTCCACCAATCAATCGAACAATCCCTCGTGCTACCCTCAACTATTTCTGGAAATGTTTTAATAAAACAGGCACCTTCTACAGCCGGAACAAAAGAGAGTACCATCCACAAACAAAGAAAAATGAAAAGTAGTATCCCTGAAACTAACCTACCCTCTTTTTTCATTCGTGCCACCCACCTGTAGCGTGGCTTTTTCTTTATAAAGTTATTTTTGTTTTCAGGCGATTTTCTGTTCCAGCGCTGTTTTCGCCTCTCCAGCGGCCATTCCAATAAGTTCGCCGAATGCCAGCATGTCATGGGCAGCGCGCATTTCATACAGGTTTGTTGCGCCAGAAATCAGGAGCATGGGCACCTTATATCTTCTGCAGAGCATCACATTCTGGCGCATTCTGCCCAACAGAATGCCCCGCGCCGCGCCCTGCGCCGTGAGAATCGTATTGAAATTAAACGCAATCATTTTTTCTTTGTCGTGCGCGAGTGCTGCAAGCACATGGTTGAAGCCGGATTTTCGCTGGTGCGTGCCATCGCGTTCACCATGCACTTCAAGATTGTAAAAAATGTGTATCGGGCTCTTTTCAATGGCGTGGCGCGTTTTTTCCGGCACGCCTGCGCTGTTCATAATCAGATCTCTACGTAGGTTTTTTCCGACGACATAAACTGTTTCGTACCCCAGTTTTTTGCCGAGTGCCTCAAACGGTGCGGTTTGGTGTTCTTTGTCCGGAATCACGATGTCAATCATGGGGTTAGTACAATCAGTTGTTCGTAGGGTGCGGTGGTCTCTATTTGTTTGGTATTTTCTGCCTTTTCCTTGTCTTTGTTATCTATTTTATTGTCCACTTTTTCTATCTTCTGGAGCAGTGAGCAGGCATTGCACAACTCATTGTTTGTTGGCTCGCTGCAGGCGATGCATTCGCGCAGTGTTTTTTCCTGCGCGCCGTAGTGCGCCTTGAGCCGGGGAAGGATGCCCATAAACGCCTTCATGATGTTTTCTTTTGCTTGTTCGGCGTTTGGCACAATGCTGAATATATTGCGGATTTCCCGTCGGTAGGAATCGCTGCTGCACGGGCACATGCCGTACTTGACTGGCAGCTCCATCATTTTTGCGTAGCGCACCACGTCTACTTCGCGGGTGAAGTAGAACGGCTTGACGCGCTGGACAAATCTCACATCATCTCCGAGGCCACTCTTGGGCCCGAGGCGTGCCGCACATTCGACATTGCTGCGCAGCAGGTTCATCATGATAACTTGGGATTCATCGTCAAGGTTGTGGCCCGTTGCGATACAATCCGGGCCGAGCTCTTTTGCTTTTTTGTTGATCAAATACCTACGCAGCACGCCGCAGACGTGGCAGCTCTTGTAGTCATATCCATTTGCGTGCAGCCGGTCGCGGATGTGGCACAACGCCATGCCGAATTCGTTTCTGAAATCAATTTCGTGGAGCGCGATGTTTATTTTCTGGCAGAATTGCCGGAGATTTTTGAGGTTTTCTTCGGTGTAGCAGCCAATTCTCGCATCAACCGTTACCGCCTCTATAGTATAGCCAAGGTTTTTGAGCACGTGCAACAAGGCGGTTGAGTCCTTGCCGCCGCTTGCCGCAACCAAGACCTTGCTTTTTTTGGTGAACAGGTGGTGGTCGCTGATTGTTTTTTCAACCTGTTCCTGAAACTGTGCAATAAACGCAGCATCGTACGGCTCGGGAGGCGCTGTTTTTGGCAGTACCGTACAGCAGGCCTGCCCCTCTGTTTCAGAAACACTGCCACCAGTACGAGCGCTGTTGCCACTATCTGCGCCACTATCTATAGTCTCTATCTCTATATGAAATTCAGTCTCCATGGGGCTTTATAAGCTCGCTTTGGGTTTTTAAGCTTTTTGGTAGGTAAGTACCACAAATTTTAAATAGGGAAGCTTTCTCGTGGAGTAGTACTTGGGGGATATGAGCAATGAGTAGTAAAAACGGAATTTTTCACCGAGCGGGCATACTTTTTCCCCGTTCATTACTAAGCTACCAATCCTGCCGATCATATGCTTCATTCTTTATTGCACTCCTCCTTATCGGCGTCACGATTCTTGCCGCGCTCGGCCTTCCTGCCAGCGCGCTGCGTGAAGATTTTCTCGCGCTTTCCCAGCAAAAAACTCTGCCAGTGTGCGGCTGCAGCATTCGCACCAACACGGTCACCGTAAAAAACACCGGCGACATCACCAGCGTCTATGAACTTTCGCAAGCCGGCGACGCCGCGTCATGGAGCACGCTCACTGAAACCCGATTTAGCCTCAAGCCCGGGCAGGTACAAGATGTTGCGCAATTTGTTCGTGCACCATGCAGCGCTGAAGGCGCCAGCAAAAATACCATTACCATCTCTACACTCTTCCAAACATCAAAAAAAATTGAGCAGGACTTTACCGTGCCGGTCTGCAACAACATTGTTGTTGTGCCAGTCAGAAACAGCGCCGTATCATGCCCTGCCCAGCCGACACAGTTTTCATTCATGCTCGCTAATCCACTTTCCTATCCTGAAGTGTACGACGTGAGCGTTGCGCCCACCACGGTCTCGCTCACCAATGGTGATGCCGTATTGGCCAGCAAGGCAATAAGCATCAGCGAGCACAGCATCCTGCTTGCGCCGCAGCAGAAAAAGAAAATTCTTCTCTTCCTCCAGCTGCCATCAACCGTCTACGGCGATGCCGCATTCGCACTCACCGTCAGCACGCGCAACAGCGGGCTGCAAACCACGATTCCATTCCGCGCGGTGATTAACCAATGCTATGATTTCCAGCTTTCCCTTCCTGCATCAATCAAATTTTGCACTGAATTTGAAAACCGCTTGCCACTCCAACTTGCGAACACCGCAAACATTCGAAATGAATACCAGCTCACCGCCGGCATCATGACACCCGAGGGCGCGTCACAGGAAGAATATGATCTCGGTGCCTATGCGCTTCCGGGAAAAGTCCGCCAGCAAGTTTCAACCGACCTGCTCGTTGAGTCAGAGCCCGGCGATTATGTGCTTGGTGTTGAAGCAACGCCAACACTGGGCGATCTTGCAAAATATGCAGAATCACCTCTTGAAATCACATACTGTGATGACAACGGAAAATCGCTCACTCCAGAAGAATACGATGCATTACAAACGGTGCTGGAACAGCCAGAGCCGCAGCCGGCTGATGAAACTGAAGCCGGAACAACCGAACCTACTGACACTACTGACGGAACAACCGAAGAAAATCCCGTTTCAACCGCATTTGTTGCATTCCCGATTATTCTCGTCGTCATTGTGCTCCTTTTGGGAATCATTGCCGCGCGTAAGCGCAAAAAATTATTCCTGCCTGCAACCGTGCCGACGTACGCTCACCTGATTCGCGCTCACGCGCCTACAAAAAAACGAAAAGCCCTTATCATCAGCGTCCTTGCAATTGTCTTTGTACTGCTCCTGCTCATCGGCCTGTTGCTCGTCAATTCACTTTCCCCACCTGCTGAAAGTGATGAGTCAGGCAACTTCACTGAAGAATTGCCTGTTGAAGAAATAGAAGAGCCAGCGCCAGCAGAACAACCAGAAGAGCAGCTGAATGTCTCCACTATCTCTGAAGATGAAACTGGAGAACAGCCAGCCACGTCACCACTTATATCTATTTTATTCATCCTCCTCATTGCCTTTATCGGACTCCTCCTTGTGGTGCTCGCCTACAAAATCAAGAAGCGGCGCGCACGCCTTGCAATCTATAATCTGGGCTCAAGCAAAGGCGTTTCCGACAAGCCCTTTGTGCTTCGTACTAACATTCTTGATGTCAAGGACAAAGCAGAAAAGGCGCTTCGCACGCCGCGAAAAATGAAACTGCTCAAATGGCTCGGCGCCCTGTTCCTTGTTGCACTTCTGGTTCTCGGCGGCATCGGCCTTGCAACGATGCTGAAATCATCGCACCAAAACAGCATTGTATCTATTGATGACTCCTTTGCAGAGCGCGCAGCGGCACTCGGCGTTACCTTCTCTGGCGCAACCATTCGGATTCCTGCAGGAGGAAAAGAAGTAACCATTCCACTCGTTTTCAGAAACATCGATGACGGCACGCCGCGCACCGTCAACATGGACTTTGGCATTGACTGGCTCAAGCCAAGCTCAACCAGTGTATTGCTCAAGCCAGGCCGCGAAAAAACCGCAGACCTCACCATCCAAAGCACAGCACCCACGGGCAGCTACACCATACTCTTCGAAGTGACCAACGATAAAGGCGAGCTGTTTGCTGCCGATGAATTAAACCTTGATATCGTCGGTAAAAACGCATGGCTCCCCGCAGCCATCGGTATCATCGTTGGAGTCCTTATCATTATTGTCTTACTCGTTATCAGAAAACTAAAAAAGAAAAAGCCAACCACACAAATCATTGGCGACGAAACCTCAATGATTGAAACTGTTGCCCACCACAAGCTGCGTGAAGCAGCAGAGCGGGAAGCTGCCGCAGAATCAGTGCGCCGTGCCGCGCTCAAAGAAGAAAAGCGCGCTGCACGCCGGAAAAAAATAAAGAAAACCGGAATCTCTGTTGGCGTTCTCCTGCTTGTCGCACTCCTCACGCTTGGTGTTTTCACGCTCTCACGTAATTACATGATCACCTTCAATCCATCGTCTGCTGCGCCCGTTGAAATCAGTGCTGAAGAGCCGGTTGAGTACACGCTGAATGTGACCGGTCTCACCAGCGTTCCCATCAAAATCCTCAACAAGAACAAAAATATCGTTTACAATATTACCGCTGAAAGCAGTGAAGACTGGATTACTTTTGACCTGCGCAGTGTAGTAGTTGAGCCGCAAGACAGTGAGACAATCACCATGCTCCTTGCGCCCCATGGCGGCGTGAAAGACGGCACCTACAAGCTGAACCTGAAAATTGAAGAGCAAACTGCACGGGCAGACCGCGAATTGTTCAACAATACTATCCTCGTCAAGCTCACCAAGCGCGGCTTTATCGGCCGATTGCTTGCCTACTGGCTCTACCTTGTCTTTGGCATCGTTATCCTGTTTGGCATACTATTCCTCATCACCTCCGAAGTGCGCAAGCGCCACAAGGCACTGCTTCAGCAGCTCGCGGTTGAGGTCAAGCAAAAAATCAACGTCGCTACACCGAAACAAACTACCAAACAAATCGCCTCAAAACAAAAAAAATCAAAATACGCACTGCCGCCTACACGGCTGAAGCTGAAGGAATAAGCATATACTCATCATCTCAACATAATCCCCGAAACTATATGCAAAAAAATTAAATATCCCTTATACTTTCCATCACGTGATTCCCATGAAAACAAACCTCGGAAAAATAATCCTCAGCATTGTCATGTTCCTTGCTTCTCTTACTGCGGTTTCCGCATGGCATGATTCTTATATATACGATGGTCACGGCAGTTATTATTATCAATACGGTTACGACTCGTACCGGCCGCACACGAACACCGCATATAGCAGCATGGGCTATTATTATCCGACCAATGATCTTGGCGATTACTGGAGTTATCCTCAATATTCGTACGGCTATGGATATTCCGGCTATTCAGCGTCATACAACATCAACTACAACCGGCCGTACTACATGAATGACGGCGCCATGCGGTACTACGAAGGGGCGTATCCCCGCACTAATTATCCTGCGGGCGGCTATTGGCCGAACTATGCGCAGACGAGATATGAACGGTATTACTAATTACTCATACACGACCACTACTTTTATAAACCACCGCTTACCCTTCTTTTTTCTCTGCTTTCGCGGGCGTGCCGGAGCGGTCAAACGGGCTGGCTTCAGGAGCCAGTAGCTTAGTGCTTACGCAGGTTCGAGTCCTGCCGCCCGCATATCTTTTTTATTCTCTCGTTTCTTTCCAAAAAGTATATAAACGAAGCAGCACTTTTTGCTGTTGGACAGGCTATGCCGGGAGGCTAGCTCTCTCCTGTTACCGAAAATGAGCTTTGTCGGGGCAGAAGCTGGCAAGCGGTGCCGCATGGCTGCACTGGTCCTGTTGGTGCCTATGAATTTCTGTCCTGCAGGACGGGTCCGTCGGGGAACCGTGTCAGGTCGGGAACGAAGCAGCACTCACCTTTCGAATCAGTGCTTGCGGGGAAGCGGAAAGGAGAAGCCCACAGGGACGCTGGTGCAGTTGTTCCGCATCCATTGCTGGTGTGCCTGTCCATTTTTTTATTAGTATTATCAATCTCATTATTTTTTTGTGAAACTATGGCAACGATTGACGACTTTCAAAAGCTTGACATCCGCGTCGGAAAAATTGTGCAGGTTGATGATTTTCCCGAAGCAAAGAAACCAGCGTACAAACTAAAAATCGATCTGGGAAAAGACATCGGGATTAAAGCATCCTGCGCCCAGCTGGTCGCGAATTATTCTAAAGAAGAACTGATGGGAAAACTCGTGCTGTGTGTGATGAATTTTCCCCCACGAAAAATCGGGCCAGCAGTATCAGACGTGCTGACGCTTGGCGTGCCGGATGAAAACGGAAATTGTATTCTGGTGGTGCCTGACAAAACAGTGCAGATTGGTGGACGGTTGTATTAACATTCTCTTCACAAAATTTATATTCATCCTTTAGTTTTATCTTTGTATGAAACTCCTCTTCATCTGCAACCAAAACAAGCACCGAAGTAAAACAGCCGAGAAGTTGTTTAAAGGCACATTTGAAACAAAATCAGCAGGTCTCTACAATGAAAAGCCGGTGACTGCGCAGCAGCTGCGCTGGGCTGATGTCGTCGTCGTCATGGAAGACGCGCAACGAACCGAACTATCGAAACGCTTTCCACAAGAATATCTCAAGAAACGTATTGTTTCTCTTGATATTCCGGACGTTTATTCGTATAATCAGCCACGCCTCATTGCACTCCTTCAATCCCACTTACGACAGGTTTTGTAGCCATTCTTCAAGCTGTTTTTTTGCTTCATCTTTGTTTCTGAACATTTTTGTTTCAGCAACATGGAGTGCAGGAAGGCGCCGTGTCACCTTAAATAAGGCGCCACCATTTTTGAGCTCTTTGATTGAAATTTCCCATGCAAACATCTTCATCCCCTCGAAATTATTGCACTCAAAAATAAAGCCGTCGGGGCTGGGATTTTCACCCAAGGAGTTAAAGCCTCCAAGAGATTTTGAACCCAGAGGTCCTTGCGGACAAGAGAGTCTGAGTCTCTTCCCTTACCTGATTAGGGTTACCGCGGCATGATGAACAAAAAGTTTATATATCTCTGTTCCATTTTACGTATCGGTCTGAGTCTCTTCCCTTCCTTTAGGGTTTTTTTTCTTTTATCTTCTCTCCCGATTATCATACGTATATTTCTGCACCAGCGTCCCCAGTTCATTGGACAAATACGCAGTATCTTTATCATTGTTCCAGATCGGCTTGCCCGGGCTTCGCCAGTATGCGTCATGCGCTGAATCAGCTCCTGCGCCGGACCGAAGGCACACGATTTTTTCTATGTCGAGTGTGCGCGAAGGAAAGGTGTACCGATTTCCATCATCGTCGCGGACACTCCATCCGGTGATATCTATTTCCCTGTTGCAGCCGTTTTCAAGAACCACAAATTCATCATTCAGGTTCTGGTTGTCTCTGCCGTGTGCATCGTACTGCACGCGGGCAACATAGACACAGGTGTTGACTACTGGCTGTTGCACGCCGCACCCGCTGACCGCGAGTGTGGCAGCGAGAAGCCCTTTTCCAATACTGTTTTTGATATGCGCAGCGAGGCCCGAGACTGTTTGTTGTGTCATCTCGACACCTCCGTTTTCAAAAAGAGAAGATGCACGCCTTAATAAGCGCTCCGGCGAAAAATTCGGACGATTTCCGGCAGCACCGGAAGGTTTCCGGATACGGCGGAATATTTCCGAAAACCGCGAACAAATCCGGAAAGTATTCGGCTGTGCCGGAACGGGATTTTTTTATCGACGACAGAATTTTTATGCCGCGCGGCGCAAACTCTGCATAAACTCTCGTGTTGCCTTGTTGACGGTATCGCGATGTTCCGGCGGGCTAAACACAACGAAGAAATAGCGTGCTTCCGGCTTGCACAGTTCCGCGTACACATCCTGCGCGCGGCGGTCATAAAACGGCGCGGTGCCGTCAAGCAGGTCAATAAGCGGGGTTACGTTGGTCACTCCCCCTCCCTGTTTTGCATACACCAACAAATCCATCTTCTTTCGGTACTCATCGTTGGTTCGGGTTTTGACTGGGAACATGACCAGTACTTCATGGTTGGGAACACCGCTTCGTGCGGCTATTTCGTCACGAATCACGTCTTCAGGAAATGGCACGTTCTGTGCTTGTTGTGCTGCTGCATAATTCTGCAATACAGTAAAATTGATCGTTTCCTCATCGTCATTCGTTCCTGTTAACATAGTTCGCATTCGATGGGACTGCAGAGTATACGCCATGGCGTACTTGAAGGGCCTTCCAAATGAGACATCCAGTGCGAGTTGCGCGCTTATCGGATCATATTGTGTCAACAGCTCCAGCAGTTTGCTGTCAGTCAGTAGGTGAATCTCAATATCATTTTCGCGAAAGTAGCGCATACTTCGCTTCACTGCCTCGCACAGCATTGCTTCGAACTTCAATGTTGTTTTGTGCTTGTAGACATTATAATGCATGTACTTCCGCGCCGCTACCCATCGCGCGAGCGTGTCCAAGGCGCTGTCGGCAAGTGCCAAGCGCCGCTCGCCATTCTGTTCAACCACGCGCAGGTCAGTCAACATTCGGTCTGGTTCGACATAGCCGCCGTCAACATTTGCTGCCCTGCTGTCGCGCGGAAGATAGTCCGCCTTATCAATATCCCATAACGAGCCGTCGATAAGATTTTTGAGGAAGCGATTTTGCGGTGACAGTTCTTGTCCAGCGACTTTGGGCGACAAGGCAGCAGCAACCAGTACGGGATCGACACCATATTTTGTGAGAATTTCAGGAATTTTTTCCAGTTGTTCATATCGCTGTAATACTTTTTTGACGATCGGGCCATCTCCCAACAAATGCGGCCGCTGGGAAAAATAATCAACAAACGTCAACTGCCCAAGAACCATTTTTGCTGATATATCTTCATGCGGCTCTCCGCCTGTGCCAAGAATCACGCGTTCGAGTCCGTGTGAAAAAGGCCCGTGGCCGATATCATGCGTTATAGCAATTGCCTGGAGTACGCCGAGAAAAGATTCAGGAAGATTCGATCCGTTGCGCTCGAGGGCGCGAAATGTTTCAGTTGCGACTCGGCTGATACCGATGAGGTGCGCTTTGCGAGCGTAGGACAATGATGGAAACGTCTTGTACCCCAGCCCCGTCTGCTTGACGTGCTCCATTCTTTGAACTTCCGGTGTGTCAAGCAGCTCAATAACCAATTGATCATACTCAAAAGCACTTTTAACTCCGTCATTAATTTCTTTTGTCCCCACACATCAAAGAAATAGAAGGAGCTATAAAAAGATTTATTGTCTATATCCTATTTACTATCCAACCATAATCGCGACCTTGCCAGGCATTGCTTGTTTTGCCTTGGGCTCTTTTGATTCTTCTGCTGTCACAATCGTGACCGGGCATCCGTGCGCTTTTTCAAAGACTTCTTTATTCTCAACCAACAGCTGATATTCTGTTTTCTGGTCGAGCACCACTCGCGGCAATTTTGACGGGTCCAGCACCAGTTTCGGCGTGAGCTTGGCAACCTCCTGCCCCTGTTTTTTCATCGCGTCAATCGCAAGAATTTTTTTCATCACGTCACCCGGATTTCGCGTGAGCTCGAGGAAGTCTTTGACCAATGCAACATATTCATACTTCCATTCCTGCGACACAAAAATAGTTATGCTCTGCGGCTTTTTTCCGATCAGTTTCACCACTGTGCCAATATCGCTCAACGTGTCGTGAATCAGCTCTTCGCCTGCTTCTGCTTTCTCATCTATTTTTTTGGCGTCAAACGCTGGCCACGGCGCTTGTGAAATAAATCCTTTGTTGCCGAGTTTTTCCCACATCTCTTCTGCGATGTGCGGCGTGATTGGTGCCAGCAGCTGGGCGATGGCGATGACGGCATCATCATACGCCTCTTTATTGATTTCACCTTCTTTGTAGTGGTACGCTGCATTGACTAATTCCATAATCGTGCCGATGGCAAGGCTGAACTGGAATTTTTCAAACAGTTCTGTCACGCGTTGAATTGTTTTGTGCATTTTTGAAATCAAGTGCTTCTCTTTGTTTTTCAGCGCGGTGTGTTTTCCTTCAACATTCTCTTCAACCAATCCATACACGCGCTTCAAAAAGTGGAACGCGCTTTCTGCGCCAGCGTCGCTCCAGTCCAGCTCTTTTTCCGGCAGGGCAGCAAAGAGAATAAAGAGGCGCACGGTGTCCGTGCCGAATTTTTGGATGATAGCGTCTGGCTCGACGATATTTCCGATTGATTTTGACATCTTTGCCCCGTCTTTAATCACCATGCCTTGGCAGAGGAGATTCGTAAACGGTTCATTCAGTTTTGTTAATCCGCAATCGCGCATTGCCTTGGTAAAGAATCGTGCGTACAGCAAGTGCAAAATCGCGTGCTCAATGCCGCCGATGTACTGGTCAACCGGCATCCACTGCTCGTGGCTCTGGCCAAATGGTGCCTTTGTATTTTTTGAATCGCAATATCTAAACAAGTACCAACTGCTGTCAAAAAAAGTATCCATCGTGTCAGTTTCGCGGCGTGCAGGTGCTTTGCATTTTGGGCAGGGTACGTTGACAAACTCTTTCGCCGACGCAAGCGGATTTCCCTCGCCGGAAAACAGCACTTTTTTCGGCAGTTCAACAGGAAGCTTGTCGAGGGGCACTGGTACAGCGCCGCATTTTTCGCAATGGATAATCGGAATAGGCGTTCCCCAATAACGCTGTCGCGAAATAAGCCAGTCGCGTAATTTGTACTGGAATGTTTCCTTGCCGAGGCGTTTTTTCTGGAGGTGCGCGGTGATAGTATCAATAGCCTCACGGTTTTGTATGCCATCAAATTCTCCCGAATTGACGAGCATACCATCTTCAACATAGGCGCATGCCATCTTGTCAGGATTTAATTCGTACGCGCCAGGGCTGATAACTACTTTCAGCGGAATGTTGTATTTTTTTGCAAATTCAAAATCACGCTGGTCATGCGCTGGAACAGCCATCACGCAGCCGGTGCCATAGTCCATCAGCACAAAATTGGCAATATAGATTGGCGTTTCTTCATTCGTGAGCGGGTTGACTGCATAGCGGCCGATAAACATGCCTTCTTTTTCCTTGTCGTCTGCAGCGCGCGTGAATTTTTCTTTTATAACAACGCGGTCAATAAATTTCCGCACTTTTTCTTCATAGTCCGTGCCTTTAACCAGCTCCATGACCGTTGGATGTTCCGGCGCAAAGACCATAAATGTAACACCAAACAGCGTGTCTGGCCGCGTGGTAAAAATCGGGAGTGTTTCAGAAACCCCTTTCGGCGGATTTTTGAGTTTGAACTGCACGAGCGTCCCTTTACTTTTGCCAATCCAGTTCTGCTGCATGACCTTGACGCGCTCCGGCCAGTTGCCCAGCATGGCAAGGTCATCAAGAAGCTCGTCGGCATATTTTGTAATGTTCAGGAACCACTGCTCCAGCTCTTTTATCTGCACGGCGCTGTTGCAGCGCCAGCAATTTCCATCGACAACCTGCTCATTTGCCAGTACGGTTGCGCATTTTGGGCACCAGTTTTGCGGCGACTTTTTTCTCGTAACAAGACCCTTCTCCATAAACTTCAGAAATATATATTGGTTCCATCTGTAATAATCTGGCCGGCATGTGACCACTTCACGCTCCCAATCATAGCTCAATCCCAGTCGGCGCATCTGCTTTTCCATACTCGTAATGCACTGTTCGGTCCATTCACTGGGGTGCACATGATGTTGGATGGCTGCATTTTCCGCGGGCAATCCAAACGCGTCAAAGCCCATGGGGTACAGGACGTTAAATCCATTCATTCGTTTGAACCGCGCAACCGCGTCGCCAATCGAATAGTTGCGCACATGGCCCATATGCAATTTTCCAGAAGGATATGGGAACATTTCAAGGCAGTAGAATTTTTTCTTTTTCGGCTCTTCGCTGGTCTTGAAAATCTGCGCTTTTTCCCAGCGTTGCTGCCATTTGGCGTCGAAGTCGTTGAAGATGCCCATACACGTCAGAACTTGTTGATTCTATTTAAAGCTTACGGGGAGCGCTGGTGCCGATTGTCTTCCAGGATGCGCAGCGCATATTGATCTCGTATGCTCCAATACTTTTCCGGCCTTTTCAACATTTCTGTTTTCAGTTCGAGAACCGAGCGGCAGGGAGTTATGCTTGTTCGTACTTCCCACTCTTCAGAGCGGACTTCGCAGTTTTCTGCTCGCACCAACAGATATTCGCCCGCTGGTGCTTTTTCAAGCGTGCTTAGTTGTCCTGGTTTTTCTGCAAGAATCTCGCCCAGAAGATAGCCTGCTCTTCTGTTGCCGAGATACGATTCAGCTTGTTCAGGGGAGAAAAATGTTTCATAGACCAAGGCAGTTCCATAGATGTCTGGGGCATACCTAAGCACCACATGGGTGCGTTTGCTTCCTTCAGGCCTAAGCGTGTGCTTGATTTTTTCAGCCACTGCATCAAATGATTCAGCAGGGAACACGCCACCGTGATGATGATATTGTGCAATGGTGCGAAGCAAAGCGGCAGTTGGCGGATAGTCCGCGGTGCCTTCCAACTCTGCGTGTAGATTTCCTCGTGGTAAACCATCATCTCTTCCAACTCTTTCTCGGAAGCTGAATCGCGCATCAAAATCCGGCCGTGGAGTTCCCTGCTGCTCGAAGAGATTGCGAAGGAAATAGCGATCAACCCTCAACTCAAAATCGAATTCCAAGATTCCTTGTCTCGGTTGTGCAAGACAGGCATCATACACACGCCGATTTTCTGGCGTTCCATCAACCAGATGTATATCGTCAGGTGGTTCACTTCGAAAACGCATATCAACATTGAGTGCGGAATCAAACTGAAATCTTTGCTCATCTACTCGTGGCTGTTCATTTTCCCACCGTGAGGTCATAATGCGTACGTGAGATTTTGGCGGTACTCCCTCAATAAGCGGAACTTGAATAGCAGGCATTGACATCTGGGCAAGCAACGCCGTGAGTGTTGTGTGAACTGATTCGCCTGCAGAATTCTGAAACGGCCAGTGCAGTTCCCATTGAGCACCTTGATATTTTAATCCCAATCCGGCAAAAAAATCCTGGCCAAAACTGGCGCCGAATTCTCTTTTTTCATCATTGCTCGGAATGTTCATATCACCCCTTCGCTCTAGAGACCAGTCCATACCCTTCGAAAGAAGGTCATGATTAATAAACATTTCGCACAAGAGAAACATAATCTTCAATATCAATTTAAAACAAAATACATCATTAAAAA
>JAUSFM010000007.1 GCA_030651375.1 Candidatus Woesearchaeota archaeon
CAACCCTGTCTGACAGCGCCCTGTCGCGGCAACTGAAACGAATGCGTGTCTTCGGCTTGATCAAACGTGTCGCGGGAACCTACCGCTATTACATGACAAAAATCGGGCGGGTCACTGTCGCAACGTGCGAACATTTAACAGGGTTTACCATCGTGCCAGCCCTTGCTGCTGCTGGCTAACAGACATATTCTTCTCAAAAAATGTAAAGACTTGGCTGATAAGATACTAAAAAGCGCCGCGAAAGGCACCTTCAAGGTGTATAAACTGGCATCCAGCTTGCAATGCCTTGTTTTTATTCGGCATATAAATATGGGGCCCCATAATTTTACAGACAAAGACACCAAACAAAACCTTGTGATGTTTTATCAGATACGCGCCAAATCACACAAAAAGCTTATGAGCAGACCTACCTGAACGGCACAAAGAAACAGGTGAAGGGTTTTGACGTCTATATTGAATCCCCTTTGAAAAGGGTGCGGCTGGCGATTGTTGTCACGCCTCATCCCATCCCGTTCGGGATGAGCTTGCGCCAGCTCCTGTTCTGGGGTTCTGCCGGTGGCCCCGTACCGTGCATGCGGTGCGGTGTGCGTTGCGGCGGATGTGCAAGTGGGGCGAACTCTATTTGAGTCGCGGGGTGGAGTCAATAGCGATGATGGGCAGGCGGAACTGAATGCTCCTAACGGGGTATTGAAAAACGTAGCGAGAGGCGATCAGGTAAGGCGGAAGACGGCGAAAAAGCGGGGTTTACACATAGTAAATGAGCATTTTTCGGCGGCTTCCAACGCCGCATCATCGTCCCGCAGTAGTTTTTAATTCCCTGTCTTGATCTGCCACGCTGAATGGCAAGCCACGCATTTCGCCAGTGCATTGGAGGTCATTTTCAGTAGCTCCGGCACCGGCTTGCCTGCTTCGCCAGCCTTGGCGATCTCATCCATATCACCATGCATGCCCATGGCCAGTTTTTTGAATTCGACCGGCAGCTTCACCATCAACGCCGGATTGACATCCGCCGCACCCGCCATACCCGCACCGCGCGCCGCCTTGACGATGCGCTGCGTATCATTCTGGTTTGCGCCCTCCATTATTTCCTGCGTTGCGGCCAGCAACCCGCGCATCTCCTTCATGACAAAGTCGCGTTCACCGGGCGGCAATATGATTGCGGTTCTTCCGTCTATTCCCGCAGCGGTGTTGCCACGGATGAAGAACCAGGCAAAGACGGCAATGGTGATAACCCAGAGCAGCAGGGCGGTTTTGGCGAGTGCGTTTGATTTCATGTTTTTGTTTTGTTGATTGATGATGGGAGGCGAAAAATAACGGGGTTTGGCCGTGCTGTCTGTGCTAAAAGTCACACGGCGATGTTCGCTTTTTTCTGGTTTATCCTAGAAAAAGCAGTTGTCCTGATGAACTAACTAGCCATCTGACTAAGCGCGGTGAAACATGCGCTAAGTCATTGGTTAACGAAAGTCACGAAAAACACGAACAAATTCAAAGGGCTCAATGCTGCTAATGAATACCCAACGGGTGAGTCACCAAGTCAATGCAACTTATTGTTTTATTTCGTGCCTTTCGTGTTTTTCGTGGATGACTTGCCGTTTTTAGGTTTATGCACCAAAAAAAAGGCGCGATTCATCGCGCCCCTATGGAAAAATTACACGTCCAGGTTTTTGACGCCCAGCGCGTTCTTTTCAATGAACGCGCGGCGCGGTTCGACCACGTCGCCCATCAGGGTGGTGAAAATCTCGTCGGCGCTGAT
>JAUSFM010000008.1 GCA_030651375.1 Candidatus Woesearchaeota archaeon
AAAAAGATCTCCGTAAATTTTGAGAATCGAATCTACCTGAGAAACGCCGGGTAAGGCACTTCTGGAAGTGTTTGGAATTCTAGTCCCAAAAAATTACTCAATTCTGTCAACCCGCAGGATTCAGGGGGCGTTGGACAAAGGACTTCCGTGCGTAGGGTGTTTATGCCCCCTGGCGGCGTCTGCAGAACCGGACGCCAAGGTACACGCCACGAAGGCCGAAGAATTCCAAAAATAATTCTTGCTTGACTTCGAAAATACCCGCTCTTGCGGGCACTTTTGCTGCAGCATCCACCCTCTATTTACGTCAAAATTGCGCCATGAAACATATTGCTATCGGACTACTTGGATTGGCCGCCCTACTTGGCACTCCAGCACACGCCCAAAATACACCGCAAACGGACTTGCCGCGCGTCAAACTGTCGGCAGGCATGCATTTGATCGACACCCAAGTGGCGATCACCCCGCAACAACATGCGGTGGGGCTCATGTTTCGCAAGGAGATGCCCACCCACGAAGGCATGCTGTTTGTTTTTGAACAAGCCGCCGAGCAGTGTTTTTGGATGAAAAACACCATGCTGCCCCTGACGGCCGCTTTTGTCGCCGACGATGGCACCATCGTCAACCTGGCCGACATGAAACCGCAAACCACCGATTCGCACTGCTCGAAGAAACCGGTGCGTTATGTACTCGAAATGAACCAGGGGTGGTTTGCCAAAAAAGGAATCAAAGACGGCACCAAACTCGGCGGCAAACCGTTTGAGGGCAAATAACGCTACATCTTTAATAGCTGCCTGCGCATATTCCACGGGGCTTTCAGCCCTATTTGATCAAAAAAAAACCACCTGACAAGGTGGCTTTTTCTATGCAGGCGAACTTCAGGCGAAGTTGGCTTCTGCAAAGCTCCAGTTCACCAGCTTTTCGAGGAAGGTCTCGACATACTTGGGGCGCATGTTGCGGTAGTCGATGTAGTACGCGTGTTCCCACACGTCCACGGTCAACAGTGCTTTGTCAGCGGTGGTGAGGGGTGTACCAGCGGCACCCATGTTGACGATGTCAACGGAACCGTCGGCTTTCTTGACCAACCAGGTCCAGCCCGAACCGAAGTTGCCCACGGCGGACTTCACAAATGCTTCCTTGAATGCGGCGTAGCTGCCCCATTTCGCAGTGATCGCAGCGGCCAAGGCGCCAGCAGGCTCGCCACCACCGTTGGGTTTCATGCAGTTCCAGAAAAAGGTGTGGTTCCAGATTTGGGCGGAGTTGTTGTAAATGCCACCGCTGGATTTTTTGATGATTTCTTCCAGCGCCATGCTTTCAAACTCAGTGCCCTTTTGCAGGTTGTTGAGGTTGACCACATAAGCGTTGTGGTGCTTGCCGTGGTGGAATTCCAATGTTTCTTGGGAATAAGCAGGTGCCAAAGCGTCAATGGCATACGGCAGGGCGGGCAAGGTGTGTTCCATGGAATCCTCTCAGTTGTGTTGAATTGAACGGCTGAT